>JAITHS010000048.1 GCA_031279875.1 Tannerella sp. | reverse complement strand
ATGCCGTTGGCACCTCTTGATCCGTAAAGCACAGTAGCAGAGGCGTCTTTCATGATGGCAAAGCTTTCGATATCATCCGGCTGCATCCGCGCCAAATCGTCGGTAGTAGCTTCAAAGCCATCGATGAGGATTAGCGGGTCGGCTTTATATCCGAAAGTAGTAACGCCGCGGACAAAAAACGCGGCATTGTCGGCTCCCGGCTCACCTGTGGTTTGATAAGAAATCATGCCGGGGATTTTTCCTGCAAATGCCGTCGTCATATTAGAGGAAGGTGCTTTAAGGTCTTTTGCCTTAACGGTTTCAATAGAAGCAAGAACGCTTTCTTTTTTCTGTCTTCCGAACGCTACGACGGTTACTTCTTCGAGTTCGTTTTTCTTGGGTTCGAGTTTGACGACGATATGCGTCTGACTGCCGACCTTGATTTCTAACAGTTCATAACCGATGTAAGACATTTGAAGTATGTCGTTGGCCGTTACGTCGATCGAGAAAGAACCGTCGGAATCGGCAGTAACGCCTCGCGGGGTGCCTTTGACGATTACTGCCGCACCGGGTAGCGGCTCATCGGTCTCGTCTTTGATTACGCCGGTAACGGTTTTACGGGCAGGCTGGGCGGTTACTAATATTTCCGCTGCTTCCGCTCTTTCCGCTGCATCTTCCGCTCTTTCCGCGGTCATGTTGGCGCCTTGTGTCATAATGCTTTGCAGGAGACATAGAAGCAGTATTGTCCGGCATAGCATTCTTAATTTTGGTTTTTTGTGTTTCATTGTTTATCGAGTTTTTCTGAATGATTCGGCGGCAAAAGTATGATAAATTTTGATAACAAAAAAAAAAAAAACGTTAAAGATTGTCGGATGAAAGGTTAAAGATTGTTAAACAGGTGAGAGAGAGGGGGTTATGGGGAGGAGGGATTTGTTGGGGGGTCGAGAGAAATTGAGAAAAATCGAGAAAAATCGAACTTAGTTGAGGGAAATTGAGAGAGAGGGGGGGGGGTAATTGGCGCCGAATATGGTGAAAATACCGCAAATAAAAAAAGCGGAGACCGCCATTTAAGGCATCTCCGCTTTTTTATTGCGGCAGTCAAATTCTCAAATCCTCAAATTCTCAAATCCTCAAATTCTCAAATTCTCAAATCCTAATCTTTTGTAAATCTGATGTCTGCAACATAGAGGACAACCTCTTTTTCTGCGTTGTAGGAGAACGCTTCCGACGGCTCATGACCGATGTTGAATACTATACAGCGATTGCGGCGGTTGGAAGTAGGCCCGCCGTTGTTGGCTTGCATGTCGATAGTATATTCTTTCCAGTTGTTACGGATGTCGGGAGTAGGGATACGTTCGCAGTCAACGCCCCACGATTCTTGTCCGTAGATACTGTTGTTGCCGAAGTTCCACATATAGTTCATGGGACGAATCCACGGTGCAAGGAAATTGCCGTTGTAACCCGACATGTCGGCGGCAGCCGTACCGCAGAACATCTTAAACCGCAGTTTCTTATACCGCTGATTATCATAGCGATATTCTTTCGGCAGGTTCATGGCAAACGAGGCGCTACGCATCTTAATAACGCATTTGAAGATGTTTTTACCGTCAGGTTGCAGCAACTGATTGAATTGCAGGTTTACGGGGTCGCCGTTAACCGTTTCGTTGTCAGAGTTAAACGCAAGGCAGTCAGTCAATCCGGCACGCGGGAAATAATCTCCCGAATAGAAACAATCCATCGACCAGTTGTTATCGACCGGCTGTCCTTTGACGTAGAATTGCGGCTGGATAAAGACAACATCAGGAAAGATGGGGTCATCGTTCTGCACAAACTCTACGACGCCGTTAGCGACGAACGGTTCAAATTCAGGGCGTGATTCAAAGTTGAGCGAGTTGGGGATATAGCGCACTTTGGTGATTTGACCCGACTGCATCATGCTCAACAGCAACGGCAAACCGCTGATGTTGATGTCGGCAGGTTTCTCTACACGCGCCATGAACGGTTGCCATTCGCCGCCGCCACACTGCGTTTTAACGCCGTTACGGTCATAAACGAGCGTTGGCAGCACGTTTTGTAATCCGGCGCCTGTCAAGTCGAGTTCCGTCAGGTTAGGGAAATACAGCAAGTCGGCAAACGACGACATGTGAAGCGGATATGTCAGTTTGGTGATTGACTGACAAGCGGCGGAAGTAAACGTTGTAACACCGTTAATGCGAAGCACTTGTGCTTCGGTCGGAGTGAATGGCGTCGAAGCATTTGGCGTTGTAACGGCAAACTGTTTGCTGACAACAATCGTGTCGAGCAGTTTGGTGCCGTCGCTGAGTATCGGTACAACTCGGTAGTCGATGTTGACTGTAACTTCGGTTTCGGGCGCGAGATTGTTGCACACAAAGAACGAGTTAGCGATAGAGCCGGTGGCGGTTTGGCCGTTCTTGTCTTTGTAGTTGTAAGCCAGTCCGTAGTAGTCGAGGATAGCCGAACTGATGCCGTTAGGCCAGTCCACCACCATTGATGTGGGGGTAATAGTCAGTTTCGGCGAGCCTACTCCGAGCAGGTCTTTATCCTGGTCAGTAAACGGTATGATGGCTATTTCCTGCGGTACGGAGTAGTTATGAAACTCATCTTCGGTATAGACTTTTATACGGTAGAGTTTTGCTTCCGTCAGTCCTGTAACGTTGACCCACGATTTCACTTCACCCTGCGGGTATTGTTTGCCGTCATATTCGACGATAGTTTGCGATGCCTTACCCATTTTGATCTGGTCGGAAGGCACGCGCCCTTGTTTGAGCAGGTCGATTTCGACGCGATTATAGCCAATCTGGTAGAAAGCAGTATCGTAAGACGCGGGATAAACTATTTCACCGCCGTACTTTTCGATATTATCATACTGCCCCGAGCAGGAAGCGAGAGCAAATAGAACGCCTGTTAAAATAAAACAAAATATTTTTTTCATAAATCTTTTTTATTAAATGATTATTAATCGGCTTTTTTGCCGTAGAGGGTTAATTCCGACATACAGTTAGCGCCGGTTGAGGAGTAGTTATCGTCGAAGCAATGCAGGCATTCGTAGCGGAACCAGCGTGTTCTGACGGTATATTGCGGGTCGTCGGGATAGAAATACGCCATATCGCCTGCTTCGCCTGCGCGAACCCATTGCAGTTCGTTAGTGAAACTTGGTATGGGAGTACGTTGTGTTGAAATCGAATCCCAATCCATTGTGATTTCGTTATAAACCCAGAGGCGGAACTCGCCGCAGTTTTCGGAGCGGTAATACTGTCCGCGACTGACGTTTTCAAGGCCGCCGGTATGTCGTTGAACAGTAATCACACGGCTCAACTGGTAGTAAGCGCCGAGGTCCATGATGATATTAAACGGCACGTTACCGTCTTTCGAGAAGCCTGTACGTCCGCGTCCGGCGGTGTGGAAAAAGTTGAGGTTGTCGCCGCGGTCTATGATGCCGTCAATCAGTTTTGTATTACGTCCTTCGAGGTTGTTGCCGAAAAATGCCGGCACGCCGGTGTTGACAATCGTTCCGTTGGCAATAGTAATGGTAGAATCGTTTGGTTCGGGCATGCGGATGATGTTTTTGGGCAGTTCGATGTCTTCGAGAAGGGTGATGCTGCCGAACGATTGCGGGGCGGTAATATTGCCGTACTGGTCTTCTACCTGTACTTCTATTTCTATCGGATCGGTAGGACCGAGTACCAGACCGGTAATGAATTTGCGGTCGGTCTCGGCATTTGACGAAAATACCGACAATATGTCGCGTGCAGTGCCTTTGTCGTTAAACTTGTAATGAACATAAACGTTGACGACTTTTTGGAGTTCGTTAGTCCAATCGATGAGGAAAGAGCTAAAACCGGGTTTGACGGTTAACGTACTCAACACGCGGGTAACGGCCGGTTCGAGAGGCGTTACTTCTACGATGAGCGGTTTGGAGCGGTTGCCTGCGCGGTCAACGCCATAGAGATTGACTTTGTGAGCCTGTGTATCTCCGAAACCGAGAACATCTATCGAATCAAGATAGAAAGAAGAAGTAAACAGTACCGGCTCGCCTTTGGTATTGGTATATTCTGCGTCGATGCTCAACAAATCTTCGTCGGCAGGCAGGGTGTACCATATCCTTGCACCGCCGTAGAGCGGTTCCCAGCTTACTAACTGCGGAGTTCCGGGCGGCGTCGAATCGTTCGCGCCGGGTGAATAGCGGTCGCTTTCCTTACATGATATCATAATGCCGAAAAGCATTATCAATAAAATAAAACTATATTTTTTCATTTGTTATACTATTTTAAATGTTTTTAACATATTACCATCCCGGATTTTGCCGGATATTACCGTTAGTATTCAACTCGTTAAGATCGAGTGGCCAGAGATAGTCTCGCGTAGTGAAACGACGGCTCTGCACTACTCCGAGTACGAAGAACGTTGCTGCGCTTGAACCTTTGTAGTTCCATCCTTGTATTGGGGTAGAAAACTCGGTATGAGCTCTGCGGTGGCGTACCATATCCCAGAAGTGGCTGCCCTCGAAAGCAAGTTCGATAGAGCGTTCGCGAAGAATGATGTCCCGCATTCCGGCTTTGGTAGTATGGTAGTTTTTTGTTTTGCAGTAATCCGACGACCATGCTATTTCGACGTCCGGAATACCAGCGCGGCGACGTATTTTGTTGATTTCGTCGAATACTTCTTTGTCGGGAGCAGCCTTAATTTCGTTAAGTATTTCGGCTTTCATCAGATAGAGGTCAGCCATACGGACGATAGGATAGGGATAGCGTACTACGCGCTGCCAGTACGATGACCTTGATTCGGGATGCACTAATTTCTGGATGCCTACGCCGGTACAGAAAAAGTCGGTAGAGTTAACGCTCGGATTGTATCCGCCGCTGGTGCCTTGCATCATGTAGGTCGGGATAATCTCAAAATGCGAGCGGAAATAACCGCCGGTGATACCGAGATTGGCATAAAAACGCAGTTCGCGGTTTGTGTAGAGATTGATCGTTGTAACGTTAGGCTGCAAAATACCTGCTATGCTCGGATAATCGGGGTCTTCAGCGCCCGGAGTTGTTATTACATCGTGCCGCGAGTTGTAGTTGAACGAGTTATCCTGATCTATCGGCAACCCGTTTTCGGTGTAATATCTTTCCGTCATGCGGTAAGTCGAAGCCATCCATTGCCACGAGAAACCTGATGAGTTGAAGTCGCCTTCCTGAATACCTACGTCGGCCGGCAGGCGGATATTGGTAGAGTTTGCCAACTCGCCGTCGTTGTAAACGTTGACATTTGAAATACCCCAAACAAGTTCGTCGTTCCAAGGATCAACTACTACCATTCGCAGGTCGTAATAAGTTTTCAACTTCGTCGGATTGAGTTGGTAATACGGTAAGTCTTTAAGATAAACGGTAGGTTTGGGATAGCGATAAAGCCCTTTACCGTTTGCCTCGCATATTGCAATAGCCTCATTAACAGCTGTTAATGCTTCCTGCCATTTTTCTTTTGAGCGAGCCTCGTCATCGTCAACAGGAAAGAACGGTTTGTTGTCGGTTGGGTCGCGGAAATCGTCATAGAACTGCTTGTTGCCGCTGTAAAACGGGCTTGCGCGAAACAGCAACACGCGGGCTTTGATAGCCGAAGCCCCCACTCGGTCAATCATACCGAGTTCCTGAGTGCCGGAAATTTCTTTCAGATCGGGAATTGCTTCATCCATAAGTTTGATGATGTAATCAAACACGTCATCGATTTTTGCTCTGTAAAGATAGAGAGAATTTGCTACTGCGTCGGGCGCTGTAACGGTTTCGGAAATGATAATAGGCCCGTATTTTTGGAGCAGCAGGAAATGATAATATGCTTTAAAAAATTTAGCCTGTGCCGTCCAGTCGGCTCTTTCAACGTCGGTCATGTTACGGGTATTGGGAATGTACTGCAAGAAGATGTTGCATGTACGGATAGCCTCGTAATATTTGTGTCCTCCGTTAGTGCCTGACCAGCTTCCCAGCAACGGGTCGCCGGTAGTTTGTAATCCGCGCATGATACGTTCGGCGCGCAGATTGCCTGCACCGCCCTGTACCGACGGGTCGATACGTCCTATAAATTCGTCGCCCAAAGACCACATTGTTTCGTGCGTCATGTGGTCGTTAGGGAGATAATAATAGATTTTAGCCAGCCCGTTCCAAGCGTCGTCTTTTGTAGCGAACACGTTTTCGAGTTTCATTGTATTGTCAGGAACGACTTCAAGATATTCCGAGCATCCGCCGAACGCGAGGGCTGTTACAATAAATAATAAATATTTTATTTGTTTCATTTTTATGTGATTTAAAGGGTTAGTTAAAATCAAATTTGATACCGAAAGCGAAACGTTTGTTAGGCGGATATTTCATGCCGTTAGCGCCCATTTCCGGGTCCCAGAGTTTGAAACTGCTGAAAACGAACGGGTTTTCGGCAGTTGCATATATTCTTACATTTCGTATGCTGAACTTTGCAAGACTTTGTATGTTATATCCCAGCTCAATTGTTTTGAGACGCACGAATGAAGCGTCGCGCAGCCACCATGACGACATCCTGGTGTTATTGGAAACAAGAGTTGTAGAGAGGCGCGGCCAGAATGCGTGCGGATTGGGGTTTGTTTCGCTCCAATGGTTATCGGCGATAATCGGCAGAGCGTTACGATAAGACACAAACGGCGCTATACCGGTAGGATTGCCGTCGCCGTCAGTGACGCCGGCATTGAGAAACATCGATACGCGGGCATTACCCTGAAAAAACATGTTGATGTCCCAGTTTTTCCATCCTATCGACGGTCCGAAACCGTACTGTATTTCCGGCACGGTGGGATAGCCCATTGCTACGCGGTCGTTGTCGTTAACAACGCCGTCGCCGTTTACATCTTTATACTTGATGTCGCCGGCTTTATATTCGCCGAAGTCCTGATGAGGAGAATTGGCGATTTCGGCTTCGTCAACAAAAAGACGTTCGGCTATGAGACCCCATTGTTGATTGGTATTGTGTCCTTTACGTTTCAGATACTCGTCGGGATAGTTTTTTTCGTCAAGTTCTACCAGAGCGTTAGTCGAATACGTGAAGTTGGAGCGCCACTGTATCCATGTGTCGGCGTTGAAACTGTACTGCACGTCTAATGAAGCGTCAAGTCCGTGCGCATCCATTTTGCCGACATTACCGCTGATAGCAGCCTCCAATCCGGCCGAAGACGGGAAGTTTTGGCGTACCATGTAGATATTGCGTGTCTGCTTTGTGAACCAGTCAATCTGGAATTTGATAGCTTCGTTTTTCAAAAGGCTCAATTCGAGACCGAGGTTTGTCTGCGAAGAAGTTTCCCATGTGATATTGGGATTGGCATAACGCGATACCGTATATCCGGGGTAATAATTCATAAACGTTTCACCCCAGCGATAAGCATAATTGGACATGGGGTTCGGAACGCCGAGCCTTACATCCGACAGGAAGAAGAAACGTCCCGTACGGCCTGAAATAGCGTCGTTACCGCCTGTACCGTAACTTGCTTTGAGTTTGAGCATTGAGATTTTGGTTTTCAAGTCGTCGGTAAAGAATTTCTCGTTAGAGATGAGCCATGCACCGGCAATAGCGGGGAAGAAACCGTACTGTTTAGTGCCGGAGAACTTTTCCGAACCGTTGTAACCCCATGAGAAATCGATGAAGTAACGGCTGTCATAGTCGTAAGTCAAACGTCCTGCAAGTCCGAGGTTCTTTTCCGGCAATGTTTCATAGATACTGACGGAATTACCTCCCGTAAGCAGGTTTTCCTGCGCAAGTCCTACGAGCGAAATGCCGACGTTATGGATGTCGTTAAACTTATCGTTCCATCCCAGAATGCCTTCGTAATAGTATTTGCCTTCGGCGTCGCGCCCCGGAATAACATCTCCGAGATACGGTTGACCGGACGTGGGATTTAACGGGAAGAGAGTAAATTCGTTCGTTATCTGATTATAACTTTCAAGCGCGTAATAATACGGTATGTAGCGACGTGTGGAAGTGTATTTGCTGTAACTGTCGGCTGCTATCTTTAAATTCAGTTTCAGGTTTTTGAGAATGAAATCAAGGTCTTGTTTAAGAGTAACCTGTACGTTAAGACGTGTTTCGTTACGGTCTTCATAACCGCTGACCATCTCGGCGTAAGGATTAACTTTGGTCGCGCTTCCGAAGAGTGTGCTTCCGAACAGTACATGCTCGGCATACTGACGCTCGGCATCGGGTTCGTAAGTGAACGGGAAGTCAACCGGATTTGACATCATTATCATATAAAATAATGCGGAAGTGTTGGTAGCAGGACCGGTATAACGCTCGAAACGACCTTGCAGGCGGGTGTCAAGCGTTGTCGAGTTTGTCAGTTTGAATACTACATTACTTCTCATCTGGGTACGTTTGATGTCGATGTTGTTGTTGAAATTGTTGCGTTTATCGACTTTGAGCAAACCTGTTTCATGTTCAAACGCTCCTGCAATATAATAGGTAGCGACTTTGCCGCCTCCCGAAACGTTGAGATTAGCTTTTTCGTTCCATGTGCTTTTGTTAAACAGCGCTCCGTACCAGTCCACGTTAGGATAAATCATGGGGTTGTCGCCGCGAATTGTTGATTGTATCTTCTGTTCGTCGTAGTAATTGCCGAGCAGCGGGTCGCGGGTTATTTGTGCTTCGTTGTAGAGGCGCATGTAGTCAACGCCGTCGAGGAAATCAATCCTTCGTGTCGGGGTGGCCATGTTGGCATCAACACGAATGCTCAATTTGACCGTTCCTTCGGTACCTGCTTTTGTAACGACCGAAATGATACCGTTAGCGGCACGTGCGCCGTACATGACGGTTGCTGCCGCGTCTTTCATCACTGAAAAACTCTCAATGTCGTCGGGATGAAGCCGCGCAAGGTCGTCGGATGTCGATTCGAAACCGTCGATAAGGATAAGCGGCGATGCTTTGTAACCGAACGTACCTACGCCGCGCACAAAGAATTGTGCATTGTCGGCGCCCGGCTCACCTGTCGTTTGATACGAGATGATACCCGAAATACGACCTGCCATGGCGGAGGTAAGGTTCGACGCCGGTACGCGCAGGTCGGACGCTTTGACCGTCGATATCGACGATACGACGCTTTGCCGCTTCTGCTGACCGAACGCCACGACCGTTACTTCTTCCAACTGCGCGGTGTTCTCTTCCATCTCTAATGTGATGTTGTTTTTGCCGTCCCAAGTAATCGCGAGGTCTTTCATACCGAGAAACGAGATCAACAACTTTGTTCCTGCCGTGATGTTGGGCAACTCGAAGTTACCGTTTTCATCAGCGGCGGCGCCTTTCGTACTGCCGACTACCTGAACCAGCGCCCCCGGTAGAGGTTCGCCGGTAGCCGCTTCGATAATCTTGCCCTTGAGCGTTACGCTGTTTTGAGCATACAGCGATACCGAGCAGCACAACAAACATAGTAGCCAAATGGCTTGTCGCTTAATTGAATGCGACTTTTTCATGATTGCTTTTTTCATTCTGTAATTGTTAAATTAATTAAAATATTTGGTTATTAAAAAACTTTTATGTATATTTATAAAATATGCTTTCGCATGTACGGAACATTTTTTCCGTACATGCGAAAGCATATTTTGGGATACAAACTTTCCCTGTTTTATTACTTGAAGTACTCTTATATTCTTTGCGTACTCTCTTATGCCTACTCTCTCTCTCTCTCTCTCTCTCTGCAAAAATCATGCCAAAGTGTGAGGTCGATTGATTTTCAGGATAATAATATGATATTGCAGTTCTTGATATAGTTCTCATTTTTTATTATTTTTATTATTATTTCTTAAAAAGACGCCGCAAATGTAAAGACAATTTTTGCATATACAAAATATTTTAACATAAAAAAGCGTAAGAGATGTTAAGGGGATGAGGGGGCGAGGGCATTCGTCATTGCGAGGCACGAAGCAATCCAGAATACAGGAAGTAATCCGGAAGGAAAAGGCACGCTGGGTTGCTTCGTTCCTACCAAAGACGGACACTAATTACACAGTCCCGCATGGGACGACACTTTATTAACCGTAGGCTTCAGCCTACGGATAGCAGACATGCTCGTCTCCGCATAGTCCCGCATGGGACGACACTTGGTTGCGCCACCTAATCCCAAACCCTTGCAGTGGTTTTAAACCCTGCAAGCGGTTTTCGGCAACAACCCTTGCAGTGGTTTTAGACCCTGCAAGCGGTTTTCGGCAACAACCCTTGTATGCGGCGAAACCAAGTGTCGTCCCATGCGGGACTGTTGTTGATATGATGACTACTCTCTCCGGAGACTAAAGTCACCGGTTAATAAAGTGTCGTCCATGCGGGACTGCGAATGCCCTGTACGTTAATGCCCTATCAATGATGAAGTTAAGTAAAAAAACGCCTCGTCCTCTCAACTCTCAACTCTCTCGTCCCCTTAATTTTTAATTCTTAATTTTTAATTTTTAATTAATTACTGGTTTCCACTCTTTGATATTTCGTTTTTCGTTGTCGAACACTGCGCCGACTTTGATGATTTCTTTGCCCGAAAGTTGATATTTTCCGGCGTAATCTTTTGTTTCAATCTGTTTGAGAGCATC
>JAITHS010000016.1 GCA_031279875.1 Tannerella sp. | reverse complement strand
TGTCGTCCCTGCGGGACTTCAGTCTGTGGGGCAGTCTGCCGGCCGTAAGCTGAAGCATACGGTTAATAAAGTGTCGTCCCGTGCGGGACGTGGCTACCGCCGGACGCTGTTTCGTAATTGAAAAGAATTGATGTACTGTACAACGGAAGTAAACGGCTACGGTTTATGAGCGATGTATTGTACAACGGAGGTAAACGGCTACGGTTTATGAGCGATGTACTGTACAACGGAAGTAAACCGCGACGGTTTGAGAGCGATGTATTGTACAACGGAAGCAAACCGCTCCGGTTTGCGAACAATGTACGGTACAACGGACTAAAACGGAAATAAAAGTAATAAATTTAACACATTAAAAAAGATGAAAAGAACAATTTTAGAACTGGCAAACATGACCCGTTATTCAACCGCCAACCACATAGAATTTCACAAGTTGGGATACGGTATTTGTGTGAAGTATGCAACCGTCATAGGCGCTCAGCCGCTGATTGACGATTATGGAGCTGCGGTGATCCGCGAAGGCGAGATTTTCAATTGGGTCCGTTGCAGCGCGTTTACGGACAAGAAGGTGAAATCCGATCACCGGCGCGATGGCGTGTACCTTGGCATCACGGGCATAGCGCGGGTGAATCTGCGCCACTTCGACCCGCAAGTGCAAGACGCCGCCTTGCATATCGACAACCTGCTGTCGGGCTATGGCGACGTGCCGAACATGGGTTACGACGCCGAGACTGCTGCCATCGAAAGCGTTATCATCCGTCTGCGCAGCGAAGGCTATGCGTCTGCCGTGCAGTTGCTCGGACTTACGCCGTGGATTAACGAGCTGGAGACGGTCAACAACGAATTTAAGAAATACGTTGACGACACGGCGCAGGAAGAGATCAACCGTCCGAACATCGCGCCCAAAGAAGCCCGCCATCATTCGGAAAGCGCTCTGCGGCTGATCATCGACCGCATCGAAGCGCTAATCACACTCAACGGCGAGGCGTCGTTTGCAGGCTTCATCGCCGAGTACAACACGCTCGTCAAGCACTACAACACGCTCGTGCGCGAGCATTACGGACGCATTCATGCACGGACGGACATCGCCACTGCCGAGATTGCGCCAATCGCACCGCAACCCTTTACCGGACGACCGGTGTTTGTGATCCCAGACGTCAGTCTGCGCACCGTAGCCAACGACGGCACGGAAACCGTTACCGAACTTGTCTTCAGCCGCGACTTCACCATCGCCTTCACCAACAACTTCCAACCCGGTACCGCCACGCTCACCGTCCAGGGCATCGGTAAATACAAGGGGGAAGTCATAACAACGTTTAATATCGTCAGAGGGTAGATAGTAGTTCAAAGTAAAGGAAAAACAGTATGGGATTACTTGATTTATTCAGACCGGCATGGAAGCATAGCGACATGGAAATACGAATGTTGGCGGTTAAAAAGCTCACCGACCAGAAGATATTGAAAAAAGTTGCTTTGAAGGATTCTTTTGATTCTGTTCGCTTGGCGGCGGTAAAGAAGATAACCGACGAGGCAGTTTTGAAAGACGTCGCGTTTAATGATGAGTATAGTTACATTCGCCAAGCAGCGGTAGATAAACTGACAGCTCAAAATATTATCATCGACATTTACAGGAAGTCAACGCCACTTTCTTATGAACGGCACAGAGTTATCGACCTGATTGATATATCTGCGCATCAGGACATTTTTGCCGACTATGCGCTGAAATGTCCTGTTGAAATATATTATGAAACCGCCGAACAGGCTAAACTTGGTTGGGCGAGAAAGCGATTTGATTCTGATAAAATTGTACGCATAATCGAACAGCTGACCGACATCGACTCCATTGTGAAAATATCCGAACATGCAGATTGCAACGCAGTACGTTCCGCCGCAGCCAACCAACTCCACAAAAAGAATAATTTATGAAATGGTTTTTAAAAGTATTATGGCACTATGCCGATTTTAGCGGACGGGCGAGACGGAAGGAATTCTGGTTGTTCGTGCTGTTCGGCTATATTTTTTTGATTGCATGGTCATCATTATTGATACTGATATTCAGGCTTACGGAAATTACAGACGGCGAAACGTTGGCGTTTGTCCCGTTTTTCTCCTCCTTCTATTTCTTGGCAGCCATGCTGCTTCCTGTAATGGCGGTAATCGTTCGTCGGCTTCACGATACAGGTAAAAGCGGCTGGTGGATACTTATCGGGCTGATTCCGGGCGGTGTAATATTGCTGTTTGCGTGGATGACCATCAAAGGGCAGTACTTCACTAACCGTTACGGACAGGATCCAAAAAGGTCGGCGGAAAAATCCGGCGGCTGAATAAAGGCGGGTACAGTTACAGCGTCATACAGGCAGCGGTGTGGATTGTAACCGACGGCGCGAGCTATGATGATGTCGGTATTCTGTCGTCGGGCAGAGGTCGTGTAATTGACAGGGATGATTATCAAACAGCGCTTCGCATTGTCAGAGAAGCACAGAAAAAGTAGAACGGATAATTAGGATGTGATTTTTACATATATAATATGAAAAGAAAAATTTTAATTGATATGATTAAAAAGAGGCGCGGCAAGTAGTTAAATTATTTCTTCTTTATTCAATCCTGTTTCGGCGGCAATTTCATCAGCCGATTTGCCGGTTGATAAGAGATATGCGGCATAATTGATAATTGTTTGACGTTGCTTTTCAATGACCTCATCTTTCTCGGCAATGACCTCGTCTTTCTCAGCAATGACCTCGTCTTTCTCGGCAATGACCTCGTCTTTCTCGGCAATGACTTCGTCTTTCGCGGCAATGATTTTGTCTTTCTGCGTACTGGCTTTTTGTATGTCGCCGAAATATGCGTTGTAGCGTGCTTCTTCTATTCTGCGCACTTCTTCTTCTATTTCTAAACGTTTACGTTCTTGCTGGTCGGCGCCTACTTCTTGCAGTATGTCGGTAATCAAACGAATATCCTCATCTTCGGGGCGGCGATTATAATATTTAATATATTTTATATCTTCCGCAAAGTAGTTTTTCTGTTCAAAAATGCTTAACAACTGGTCGAGACGGGTTTGAAACCGGTCGGAAATAAGCTCTGTTTGAACTACATAACTGTCATGAGTAAGTTGTTCCAAAAAACTGCTACGGGTTTCTATCGTCTTGCCGCTAACCATATCAATATACGAACGTTCAACTTTCGCACAGGGAGTATTGACGCCCTCAAGGTTGAAACCTAAAAGGTATATTGTAGTTATGGGCAAAACCATTTTTTCGCCGTTAACAATGTCAACTCTCGCATACTGTCCGGCAAGATATTTGCGAAAACGCAATACGTCGTCTTCTCGGTGCGATTTTTGCACTTCGACAAGAATTTTCTTTCGCTCTCCGTTATCCAACAGTATAGTCGCCACAAAATCTACCCTGAAAACAGATACGCCCAATTCTCTTTTTTCTTTCGGTATATTTTTATCGGAATACTCTGTTTTGTAAGTAAATTCCTGCGGGTGAAACATTACGTCAACTACGTTTTGATTCAACATAGTTGACAAAAAGA
>JAITHS010000403.1 GCA_031279875.1 Tannerella sp. | reverse complement strand
GCCCAACATTCATGAAAGTTAAAAGGCAAAAAATCAAGATATTCCTTTATATTTGGAATATCCTGTTGCTGAAAAACGGCATAAGTAGATTGATATTCAAATAGTACGCGGCAGGGTTTCAGTGAAATGTCGTTGCCGACTTGATTATTTTTTAAAATATCGCGCATTTCTTCCAGGCACTTGACACTCTGCGAATCATGGTCGTATTCTTCGGTTTCGCCAAGCAGAAAAATTTCTTTGCAATTCGGCAGATGCATTTTCTCCAAATCCTCTTTTGACGTCCGGTTGCCGGCTACAAAAGCTACCCGTTTTTCAATTTCGGGCGACAGGTTTGCACACAATTCGTAGCGAATATCGGGAACTTTTTGTACGGTTTGCAACACGATTTCACAATTCGGATATTTCTCTGCTATTTGCTTTATCAAACTGACGCACATTTTGTTGTATCCGATAATGATAACATGATTTGAAAAAAGATAACTGATTTTTCCGTCTTCAATGTCTTTTTGTCGAAGCTGTATAATATTGGTAATGATTGAAATCAAAGCCCCGCCAAGTACCATGCCCAGCAAGCCGACAAGCAAAGCAAAATATCTCACAAGGGTATCATTGCTGTACGTTGATCCCGGATTTATAAATGACAATATCCAATTTGCCGCGCCTTGTCCGCAATCAGTTATCAAGCCGATAACGGCAAGAATAAATATTATCGTCAAGCAAATAAGGGACAGCCATTTTGCCTGTTTCGGAATGGATTTTAAACATCCGTCAATTGTTTTTAAAATCTTTTTCTTCATCCTTTTAGTCTATTCCTTTCGATCATGCGTTACAATAATTTGCATGTTCCATTGAAGCAAACAAAGCCTTCCGGATTTTCCTATTTTGCTGCGTTCCGATACGTTTGTTCCCGCCGGCGTCGCCGTTTTTGCAGCAACTTCCCAATTTGGAGAAAACGAATAAAACTCCATTTGACTTTGTAACGTGCCTTCGTTGGGATCTATTATAATGAACTCATATCGTTATAACTTAAATTTTAATTCCGCAAAAGTAATTCTTTTTTGGCAGGTGCGCAATACGGTAGGGTACATTTCAAATTGTCGCTTCGTCATTGCGACCCCGCAGGGTGAAGCAATCCAGTCTTCCGGTTTATTTTCTCTGGATTGCTTCGGGCGATAGCCCTCGCAATTACGACTGTTGCGAAATGATTTTGCGACAAGTTGAAATGCACCCATACGGTATTCATACATAAATATAGTGCATCAAACTTTTTTTTGCACCCATTCTTAATTCTTAACTTTAATCGACACAGGACCAATCAATCCCGACTCTAACAGGGGCGAGTCCTTTCTATAATAGCGAACGGTGGTAAAAGTAACCCGTCCGCTGGTGCGCGGCGTGCCGTTGAGCAGCCAATCGGGGAATTTGCCGTCTTTGACGCCGTCGTAGGGAAGATGTTCGTCGCCGATGAGCCGGTTGGGCCAGAGGTTTGCCACCTCAATTTCAAGTTTGTTGCCCTTTTTCTTTACTGTTTTGGATATATCGACTTGCCAGGGCGCTGTCCATACTATGCCCAAATCCTTGCCGTTGAGTTTCACTCGGGCAATGTTTTTCACCTTGCCGAGGTCGAGCAGGAGCGTAGCGGCTTTGTCGTAGTCCAAGTCGAAAGTTGTGCTGTAAAAGGCAGAGCCGGAGTAATAGCGTATGCGTTGGTCGTCGTTTTTCGACCAGTCGGACAGTTTGTCGAAACGCGCCTGCGCCGGACCGCCAAGCAAAGTATCGAAGCGTACTTCCCAAGGCTCGTCGATACGTTTCAGTTCTCTCTGTTCGGCAATGCTATATGCTTTGGTCGCCTTGTCTCCGTTCTGATTGTCGAACACAACAAAATAACTCTGATATGGAGCAAACTCAATATCAAAAGAAACAACATCGTTACCTTCGTCGTAATCGGCAATGCGTTGCATACTTCCGTCCACCGGATTCCATAGTTCGGGTGCTCCGGCAGCGCGGAACGAGCATACATCTTTCAAAACCTTGTCGGTACGGTTCGATATAAAATATATTTCCGAATTTGCCTGTACCTCTTTGTTAGCATTGGCAGTGGCGGAAGCACAGGCATTGAGCCTGCGATGCGTATAGCGCACTTTCCCGCTTTTGGAGGTAAAATCTACCTGTTCGCCAAGCCGGTCGAGCAAATCGGCAACGGTTTGATAGTCGGGATATATTTCGCCTTCGGCATATTTTGAATAGTCTCCGTCCCACAGTATCATGCCTTTGCCGTATTTTATCTCTTTAGCGGCGCCTATTTCCTTATTCACGTTGAGATTGCCCCAAATACGTTCTACGCAGCTGCGCAGTTCGGTGTCGCTGACGGGGTAGTTTGTCAGGCTGGGCGATTTGACCGGAGGATTTCCAACGACCACAGCGCCGTTCTTAATCAACGTTTCAATCTTTTGCAGCAGTTTGGGTGTCATTGTCTGCGCGTCGGGTAGCACCAGCACACGATACGAAGCGCCGCTGGGGAACTCGATGCGTCCGTTGTTCACTTCGGCAAGTTCGAGAAGAGCGGTGGGCGAGCAGACGTCGAAGTTATAGCCATGACGGTCGGGCATTAGTGGTAAATGTCTGTAATTCCAGTGACTGTTGTCGTCCGGCGTTTGCTCGTAGCTGAATGCCGACACTGGCGGAGTAAACACATGCGGAGCGCCTTCTCGGTTGAGATAGAGAATATCGGCAACCGTGCGACCCTGCCGCAGGATATACTGGCAGCGTGTAACGTAGCAATGATATGCCGACGAAAGTTTCCACCAAGTCTGACCTCTGTCCCAGTGAACACCGTAGGGTCCCATGGTCATTCCGGGGCGGACGTTTTTGTTGAGAAAGGGTTTGTGAGCATGCGTGTGATAAACAAAGCGGTTGATGCCGGAGGCAAAAGCCCAGTCGCCCTGATTTTTTACCGTTTCGGGATAGAGCGTCCAGCCTTCTTCCGTATGCGCTGTTAAGGCTTCCGCCTCAACAATCGGACGACCGTAGATATGCGCAATCGACGATGATTCAATACATCCATAGACGGTATTATAGCCGTATCCGTTTGCCCAGAACTCACAGCTCGGCACATCGGCAACGGAAGCGAGGTCGAAATCGGAGGCTGGATTCATGTCGTAGGGCTGGATCGAGAGCGTCAATCCGTAGCGATGACCGAGTTTTTGTAGATGGCGTGCGTGATTTTCGACCACTAACTCCATGCC
>JAITHS010000401.1 GCA_031279875.1 Tannerella sp. | reverse complement strand
CTATACCGCTTTCCGTACTGCTTTCTATACCGCTTTCTGTACCGCTTTCTGTATTTTCTATACCGCTTTTTTCAATTTCTGTACCGCTTTCTATACCGCTTTCTATACCGCTTTCTGTACCGCTTTCCGTACCGCTTTCCGTACCGCTTTCAATCTCTCTTTTCTCATTTTCCAATCTTTTGGCGATTGTATCAAGCATAAAAGTAAATTTTGTTTTGTCGATAGTCGATTCAAAAGAGACTTCGTTACCTGTTTGATATTTCCATTCGAGCATTTTATCAAAGCCGTAACCTGCTGTTTCACACAGTTTTGCAATACGGAAAAGTTTTGCTAAGACCGGATTTCTGGGTAGAGATTCATCGGCATTCAAAAGTTCTTCTAATGGTCTGGGCAAAGCGCCGGGATTTTCAAATTCGATACGATTTGTAAACACTCGAATACGCGGTTTCATCGGGCTAAAATAATCGGTATGTATCAGCATATTAACTAATGCTTCACGCAAAGCATCCAGTTCTTTTGAGTCCTCGTGTCCGATACCCATTTCGCCGATTGTATAAGGAGTATTAGCATAAAGTTTAAGTCGTTGAAACAAAGCGAAATAATATTCCCAAAGATTTTCCTGTTCATGTATTCTGAATGTATAACGAGTTGTAGCATCCCTGTAACTTATACCCGGAATTTCCAGATAATCAATTCTAAAATCGTCAATATGATTACATATTTCATCGTTTTTACCAAGGAATAGCAATCCGCCGTAGGTAAGTTTGCCGTTTTTTACGATATGCAATTTATTGTTAAATGCTTCGTTATTAAGTTTGTTGTAATGCAAACGCGGAATCATACGTTGCAAATAATCGCGAAAATTACTGTATGACTCTTTGTTGAGCGAATTGACAGTCGTTCCTTCAACCGTTTTTCCCGACATTGAGCCGAAAGTTTGGTCGCGATAAAGAGCGTTGATTTCAAATTCGCTCGCCTGCTGGTCTCCGCTGCCCGAACGTATAAACGTGTTTTGTACTCCGTTGAAATATACCGGTTTAATGTCGGACGACGGAATGTAAAATGCGAAAACATTCTTGCCGTCAATCTTGTATCGCTTTGCCGACGGCGAAAGTTTGATATTGAATTTTGTTTTGGAACGAAGTGTCGTAAGCATATTGGTTTCCAACCTTTCGCCGTCATCAACGCCGACAATTTCAAACATTTTTTTCTTTTCCGACACGCCAAACACAATCCAGCCGCCCGAAGTGTTTGAAAAAGCCGATACTGTTTCCCAAACATCTTTCGGAACGTCTTTTTTGGCTGTTTTGACCTCAAAATTGTCCCATTCGATGTCTTGCAAATATTCCAACAACTGCTGTTTAGTCAGGGACTTGCCGTATTCTTTATTTTGACTTTCCGACATAATTTTGTTACATAATTTTTTACTTGAGAGTGCAAAGTTAGCAAAAAATTTCTTTTGCTTCGTTCCAGATGGCGTCCATTTCGGCTAATGTCATGTCTTTTAATGAGCGTCCTTGCTTTATTGTTTTGGCTTCGAGGTAATTAAAGCGTTTTATGAACTTCTGGTTCGTCATTTCTAATGCGTTGTCGGGGCTTATTTTGTAGAGGCGTGCGGCGTTGATGATGCTGAAAAGGAAGTCGCCAAACTCTTCGGTCATGCGTTTGTCGTCAGCCTTTGCGACCTCTTGGCGCAGTTCGGCGAGTTCTTCTTCTACCTTGTCCCACACCTGCTCGCGGTGTTCCCAGTCAAAACCTACATTGCGAGCTTTTTCCTGTATTCGTTGCGCTTTAATGATTGACGGCAAGGCAGCGGGAACGCCTTCAAGGACAGTTTTGTTACCGCCTTTCTCTTTGAGTTTCAGTTGTTCCCAGTTTTGAGATACTTTTGAAGCGGTGTCGGCTTCTATATCGCCAAAGACGTGCGGATGGCGATATATCAGTTTGTCACACAGCGCGTTACATATATCTTTAATGTCGAAAGCATCTTTTTCGGACGCTATCCTTGCATAGAAAACGACGTGCAACAACAGGTCGCCGAGTTCTTTTTTTATATCTTCCTGATTATCACGCATCAGCGCATCACACAATTCGTAAGTCTCTTCTATTGTGTTCGGTCGGAGGCTCTCATTCGTTTGTTTGCGATCCCAAGGGCATTTCTCCCGCAGTTCGTTCATTATATCCAGCAGTTGTCCGAAAGCCTGCATTTGTTCTTCTCTTGTACTCATTTTTTTTAAATTATTAATCACTAATCACTAACCACTAATTACTATATTTCTTTTTCCCATCTTCGAGAAACTTGATATACTTCGGAATATCTTCGTCATAAGCATAAGAAGGCGACAGCGGATGTCCCTGATTATCAAGCAGTACGTAAAACGGTTGAGCATTAGCGCCAAACTTGCTTCGTTGGAGATAACTCCATCTGTCGCCAACGGTGCGCAGGGTACGTGTTCTGCCGTTATCGTTAACTTCGACCGGTGAAGGCAGAGGCGTTTTATCGTCAACCATCAGAGTGATAAGCACATAGTCGTTTTCGATGATATGCTTCACGCGAGCATCTGTCCATACGGCGGCTTCCATTTTGCGACAATTTACGCATCCGTATCCGGAGAAATCAATCATTACAGGCTTGCCTTCATTGTTGGCAATAGCCATACCGATATCATAATCGGATGTTCGGGCGTGTACTTCGCCGTCATAAAGGTTAAAATCCTGCGTATAGAGTGGCGGTGCAAAAGCGCTGATAGCCTTCAACGGCGCTCCCCACAAGCCCGGAACCATATAAACGGCAAACGAAAGCGAGACCATAGCAAGGAATAACTTCCCAACGTTCAGGCATTCGACCTTACTATCATTATGAAAGCGATAAAAGCCCATCAGGTAGCAACCGAGCAAGGCAAAAATAATTATCCATAGCGACAGGAACACTTCGCGGTCGAGGATACGCCAGCCGTAAGCGAGGTCGGCCACCGACAGGAATTTCAGCGCTAATGCGAGTTCCAAAAAGCCCAGCACTACTTTGACGGTATTAAGCCAGCCGCCGGATTTAGGCATGGTTTGCAGCATGTTAGGGAATACGGCAAACAGCGCGAAAGGTATTGCCAGAGCGAGCGCGAAGCCGAACATACCGATAGCCGGTCCGGTGGCATTGCCCGATGTTGCCGTTTCAACGAGCAGCGAGCCGATAATAGGTCCTGTGCATGAGAACGACACTAAAACGAGCGTGAAAGCCATAAAGAAAATGCTTAATAATCCGGTAGTTGTGTCGGCTTTGGTATCCATTTTGTTAGTCCACGATGATGGCAGCACTATCTCAAAAGCGCCGAAAAACGAAATAGCAAAAAACACCAGCAGCAGAAAGAAAATGATGTTGAATATAGCATTGGTTGACAGGTCGTTAAGTGCGCTTGCGCCGAACAATCCGGTAATAATCAAGCCTAATACGAGATAAATCACAATGATGGATAAACCGTAGAGCAATGCGTCCGAAATGGCTTTACGACGGCTTTTGGTGCGTTTGAGGAAAAAACTTACCGTCATCGGAATCATAGGCCATACGCAGGGCGTCAATAACGCGAGCAACCCGCCAAGAAAGCCCACGATAAAAATATACAGGTAGGGACGTCCGGCAGTAGTCGTGTTGGTGTCGCCGAGCGCCTTCAATTCGTCGATGACCGGCGACCATAATACGGACGGGTCAATAGTTTTTACAATAGGTTTGTCGGCTTCGGGTTTTGCGGTTGCAAGGCGCTCCGACTTCGTGATGTCGGCAGTGATGTCGGCAGTTTCCGGTGATGTTGCTTGCGCGGAATCGCTTTCTCCTATTGCTACTTCCGGCGTTTCCTCTTTTGCGGCAACGGCGGCAACGGCGTCGGTAGCAGTTGTGGTAGCAGTGGTAGTGGCGGTGGTAGCGGCGGTGGTAGTGGTGGTAGCGGCAGGCATGTTTTTAATCGCCTTACCGTCAAACGAAAACTGTATTCTGTCGGGTGGTATGCACGTTTCGTCGTTACATGCCATAAACTCTACTTCTCCTTTGACGGCAAACCGTTTGGCGTCGGTAACTTTTATTTTCTGAACAAATGTAACCGTCTCCGAGAACCATCGCAGATCCATGCTGAATTGTTTGTCGTAAACGGAAACAGGTTTCTCGACGGGAACAGGTTTGCCGACCAATTCGCCGCCACGGATAGATTCAAACCGTATAGTTGTTGACACCGGTCCGCTTTCGGGCAGATTTTGGTCATAGAGATGCCATCCGCGCTCAATAATTGCTTTTAGTGTGATTTCTTTTTCGGCTGCAGGCAAGTCGTTGAAGCCGAACACCCACTTCACAGGCTCGTAAATTTGAGCCGCCAAGTTTGCGCAAATCATTATAAAACAAGCTGATAATAAACTTTTCTTCATAATTTTATAACATTAATTCGGATGCAAAGATACGAATAAAATTAAAAATTAAGAATTAAGAACGAGGTTTAATCGTATATCACTCCGCTCATGAGGTTGCCGCCGGTCATTTCGAGGAGTTTTTTTGTCATCGCTTCAACTTTTTCGGGGTAGCGCATCGACAGGTCGTATTTTTCGGCGGGGTCTT
>JAITHS010000396.1 GCA_031279875.1 Tannerella sp. | reverse complement strand
GTGCCGTTTTGTTTTCCTCATGCCTGTCGACTATTTCCCTGTTTTATATGTATATGGATTTTTCAGGTCAGGAACTCTGAATTTGTGACCCCACCAATTTTCAGTTATCAAAAAGAGTCGACTCTTTGAGGCAGAGAGTCGACTCTTTTTGAGCGTCTGTTAATTGTTAATGCCTGCGGCTCAATATCTCCGTTTCACTCCACCCGTCCGATAGGCATTAACCATTAACCATTAACCATTAACCATTAATTAAGAATTGCCTGACGGAAAGTCGGACGGTTCATAATTCTCCTCGCGTCCGTCAGGCAATTCATAATTCATAATTCATAATTAGTAAACGATTCGGCGTATTTTGAAGGCGCCACTCCAAACTGTTTTTTAAATACGGTGGCGAAGTTCGCCTGATTTTCGTAACCAACTGCGTAACCCACTTGCGCTACATCCTGCTGCTTGTTGCGCAAAAGCAAAGCCGCCTGTTGCAGTCGGATGTTACGGATAAAAGAGGCAACAGGTACACCGGTCATTTCTTTGAGTTTACGGTGCAAATGTACGCGACTGATACCCGCCTCTCGTGCCAAAAAACTGACGTCCAAATTGGGATTGGCGATGTTTTTGTTGATGACTTTCATTATCCGCTCCATCAGTTCATCGTTTTTTACTTTCAATTCGATTTTCTCTACACCGCTTTCCTGCTCCGCCGCACCGGAATATTTTCCTTTCAGACGACGAGCGTTTTCGAGCAGATTTGCTACACTCGCTTTCAATTCGTCGATATTGAAAGGTTTGTTCAGGTAAGCGTCTGCACCGAATTTAATGCCTTTGATGCGTTCTTCGGATTCGGTTTTGGACGTCAGTAGAATGAACGGAATATGATTGAGAAGTACATTCTTCTTGACTTGCTTGAGTAGTGTGTAACCGTCCATTCCGGGCATAACTACGTCGGAAATCACGAGTTGCGGCTTTTCTGCCAAGATGATGTGCCAGGCATCGTTGCCGTTGTTGCAAGTGCGGATTTTGTAAGCGCCCGACAATTCGGCAGAAAGATAGGCAAGAATATCCTCGTCGTCGTCAACCACAAGGATTTTGTCCGTACCGCTTTGTGAACGCTTCGATTTTGGCACAGTCTGTTCGTCGCCGGCAATTTCCGCAGAAGCGCGATTTATTGCATCGGTACCGATATTTTCGCTGATTTCGTCTTTTTTCAGGTGCATATTTCCGTAGGGAATCCGTATGGTAAAACAACTGCCCTGCGTATCTTTGCGGTTGTGAGCGGTAATTGTTCCGTGATGCAGTTTGACAATTAAACGACATAGATTTAATCCAATGCCAAATCCAACGCCTCCCATAGCCTCATCGGCAGGCGTGGTGTAAAAACGTTCAAAAATCTTTTCTAACTTGTCGGCGTCAATGCCTTTGCCGGTATCTAAAACCTGAATTTCGATGTAACGGTGAAGGTCGCCGATAAAACTTTTGTCGGTGCGTTCTTGCAGCAAGATTTTGATAATGCCGCCGTCGGACGTGTATTTCAAGGCATTGGTTATGATATTTACCAGCACTTTGTCGAAATTGTTGGTATCAATCCACGCAGGTATTGTTTCCATAGCAGCATCGAGACAAAGGCGGATATTGCGTTTGTTTGCCTGATATTCATATAAATCTATTATACCTTTAATATATGGAATTAAATCTACTTTGCTGCATTTGATTCTCATTCGTCCTTTTTCTATTTTGCGCATATCGAGCAGTTGGTTTATCAGACCGATAATGCGGTTGGCGTTTTTCTTCATCATACGCAACATTCGTAGCGTTTCTTCGTCGTAATCCTTTTTGAGCATTGCATCCAAAGGATTTATAATAAGTGTCATCGGCGAGCGTATTTCGTGCGATAGATTGACAAAGAGTTTGATTTTTCCCTCGTTCATTTCCTGCGAATGACGACGTTTGACGGCAAAATAAATTTGTGATAAAACGAGCGTTGCCAAGGCAATATATATAAGGTATGCCCACCACGATTGCCACCATGGGGGCAAAATGTGTACGGCTACCGGTAGAATTTCGGAATAGACGCCCTTGCTGCACGCCCGCACGTCGAGGATGTAATTCCCGTGAGGCAGGTGATTGTATGTGATTTGATTAATGCCGGGGCGGGTAATGTTCCACGATTCTTCTCTGTCGCGGAAACGGTATTCGTAAAAGGTGTTCGAGGGATCGTCGAAAGTGAAAGTTGTAAATTCGAGCGTGAAGGTATTGTCCAAGAACGAAAGGCGAATATTGTTTTTGCCGGTAATAACCGGATTGTTTCCCGATAAGGTATTGGCATTAACAGGTTTTCCGTTCAGATAAATAGCCGACAGCGCTATCTTTGCCGGCGTGTTTGTTGCCGAAACGCTGTCGGGGTGGAAAACCGTTATACCGTTTGTGCCGCCAAAAAACACAGTTCCGTCGGGCGAATTGCTTGCCGAATTTATAGCATATCCGTTGCTTGTCAATCCCGTGTTATAGAAGTAAAACTTTTTGTCGGTAATCTGCAATTTACTGATGCCTTTGAGCGTGCTGCACCAGATATTTCCATGCGCGTCTTTTGCAAGCGCATATACCACGTTGCACGAAAGCCCGTCTTTTTCCTGAAAAAGTTCAGTAGTGTTTGTTTTTGTATTAAAATGCGCCAAGCCCTGATTTGTTCCCGTCCAGATGTTTCCTTCACCGTCGTTGAGCAGCGAATGTACTATGTATTTTGTGATGCCGGGCAGGGAAAATCTTGTAAATATCTCGGTTTTCGGGTTGTAACATTCTAAGCCGTTAACGCTTCCGAGCCATACAAGTCCCTCGTTGTCGATTACGATACTGTAAATCCAATCGGTCGAAACAGAGTTTTTATCATTCTGAATATTTACAAATTTCTTTATTTCCTGTGTCGTTGGGTTATAACGAATAAAGCCTCTTCCGAAAAGCGAGATATACATGTTGCCGTCGGCATCTTCTCGGAAATTGTTGTAATTAAATTTGTATCTGTCGTCAACGAAGAGTTCTGTTATTTTGCCTGTTTCTGCATTTTTCGCGAACAGTCCCGAATATCTGCCTCCAAACCACAAATTTCCCGCATTGTCCTGAAAAACTGAGGAAAAATCTTTCCCTTCGAGCCAATGTTCGGTAATGTTTCCCGTGCTGTCCATTTTCACAATTCCATTTTTTTCTATCGCGCTCAACAGGTTTCCATCTCTATCCCAGAATACGCTTTGAACAGCTTTTGTTTCGGGATAAACTTTCCATTGTTTGAACGGCGATACTTCGTCGGAAAACATCAATAAGCCGTTTTGATAGCATCCGAGCCAAAGATTTTGATGTTTGTCCTCGTAAATTGTATTTATTTTTGCTGTTCGTATATTAAAATAGGGGTTGTCTATATTTTCACTTTCTATATATCGTAAATCGCTGCTTATATGTTTCAGTCCCACACCGAAAGTTGCCACATATATTTTACTGTTTTTTGTTTTTAACATCGAGCGAACGGGAAGCCAAGTCTCGTCGCTGCTAATTGTCTGGAAACTGTCGGTTTGGCGGTCGAACCTGAATACCGTTGTACTTGTTGCAACAAGCAAGTTAGCTTGATTATCCTCAAGTATTGCGCTTATAACGCTGCCTCCGGATAACTCGTTGCG
>JAITHS010000293.1 GCA_031279875.1 Tannerella sp. | reverse complement strand
GATTGTTTTTCCAATCCTCTATACCCCAATATGCCCATGGCGGGAGTATAAATTGCCGAGAAACCATAAAGGCTTTGGCATTTCTGATGATTTGATTAATTTCACTTCGTTTCATCTTTAAATTATTTTTGATTTATAAAATCCAAATATGATGGTGGTGCGTCTTCTGCACGGTTTCCCCATTGTTTGGCAGGTTCGTTGCCCATAACAAGTGTAAGAATGCCACCGTTTGTAATGTCGCTATGCGTAAACCACGGTTTATGCAACGGACTACCGTTAAGCGTTGCCGATTGGATGTATTTGTTTTCGGCGGAATTATTTTTCGCCACAACAGTAAACACTTTTCCGTTGGGCAGTTGAATCGTTATTTTTTCAAAAACAGGGCTTCCGATAGCATAAACCGGAATGCCCGGCGTTACAGGAAAAAATCCCATCATAGAAAAAACGACAAAAGCCGACATTCCGCCGCCGTCTTCGTCGCCCGGAATACCAAACAGATTGTCGGTAAAAAAGGCGTCAAGCAACATGCGAATACGTTTCTGCGTTTTCCATGGCGCACCCAAATAATTATAAATGTAAGGAATATGTAAACTTGGCTCGTTACCCATCGAAAACTGTCCCACCATCCCCGTCGCATCGGGTTGTATGGTCCAGAAATCCCATTTTGATTTGCCGAGACCTTCGCGGAAAAGCCGGTCAAGACGGGCTTCTGCCTGTTCGCGTCCTCCCATCAGTTGAAACAGTCCGTTAAGATCATGCTTCACATCCCAATTAAAAGTATAGGCATTGTTTTCGGTGAAATATTCACGCCCTGCAAAGCGCGGGTCAAACGGCTCAATCCAGTTGCCATCCTTATCTTTGGGCCACATAAATCCTTTATCTGTGCGGAAAACGTTTTTGTAGAATGCTGCCCTGTTGAGGAACAGTTTCCGGTCGTCCGAAAGATTGAGTTCGCCTGCCAGTTGGGCAATACACCAGTCGGCATAACTATTGACCGTAGTAACCGCTACCGACTGTCGTTTTTCCCACCTTGTATCAACCTGCGGAATCGTTTCCTGTTCGTCAGGATGCAATCCGGGGAAATAACCGTTTTCGTTGTAAAAATCGTCGAGAGGTGTTCTGGAGCCGTTATTCCATGGGAGAAGCGTCCTGTCGAGCGAATTTTTGCGGACGCCTTCATACGCCGTTTTCAAGTCGAAGTTGCGCAGACCCTTGTACCAGGCATCGGCAAACCATACGGCGGCATAATTGCCTGTCATAGCAGGCCAGTCGCCTGTCAGCAAGGCGAAAGACGGTATTGTTCCGCCCTGTTGATACATCAGAATATAGGAGCGAATCTGATCGGTTACAAACTGCGGATTGAGAATGGTATGCAACGGTTCGTGCGCAAGATACAAATCCCACAGCCAGTTATCTACATAAAACGGCTCATCGGATTGATGTATTTTGCGGTCGTAATGGCTGTAATAACGACCGTATTCATTGATGTCAACCATTCGTTCATAACAGCGGTAAAGAGCGGTATAAAAGACTTTCCGTTGCGCTTGTGTGCCGCCTTCGACACTAATCTGCGACAGTGTTTTTTGCCAAGTCTGTCGGGCGGCTTTACTGACACTCTCGAAATTGTTGTCAGGGATTTCTTTCATCAAATTTTCTTTTGCCTGCTCTTCGCTTATAAACGAAACGCCGTAACGAAAAACAACAGTATTCTCTTTATCGCCAAAGCCCAGCATGACAGCGTTTTTAGTGTTTTCATCACGATATATTCTTTCTATAATATCAACATTGGTCTCGGCATAAAAATAGGCTTTCATCCCTTCAAATTCTTCATAACCGCTTATGGTTCGTTGTCCGGCAACATTAATTGCGCCGATTCGATTGATGGCTGTCAGTCGTAAAAATTGCGGCTGTCCGCTCCGGAAAGCGATACGAAAAATGCCGCTCTTTTTTTCGGGTGCAAATTCAAGTCTGCATCCGTTTTCTCCCAGCGTTGCAGCATAATAATATGGCGTAGTCGTTTCACGGTCAAACACCACAGGTTTTGTCCAACTCTCCGGTGTAACGGTTTCATTCCATGGCGTCAAGCCGAATAGCCACAGCGTTCTATGCGAAGCGTTTGTAAGCGGAAAATATTGAATTCTGTCATCTAACCGGTCATTGTTCATCGGGTAAACCCTTATCATTTGACAGGGAAGATGTACGGTTGGTCGCGTCGGTTGCAGCAGCACGCCTACACCGCCGATTGTCGGGTCAACATAATCTACAGGGTCTTGTTGCGCATAACCGCAAGCCGTCATCAATAATAACAGAATACAATATTTCATTGATATTTAGGATTTTCTTTCAGAAACGTTCTGTATAATTCAAAGAAAGTCGGCGCGTCAACCAACACAATATCAGGGTCTAACTGTTTGAGTTCTTCTGTAATCCGCACGTACCATTCGGGGCTTTTCAAGATATTACGAAACCAGTGAAACGGTATTTGACGTGCCTTAACACGTTCTACAACCTGTGAAGCAGCCGTTTTGGGATTATCATCGTTTATATCCCAATCGGCGCGCAGTACGGGCATTTCATTGCGATAAAGCATTGTTACCGGAATTTTTTGCGGCACAATACCGTTAGGGCTAAACGACAGATAAGCATCTAATCCTTTGGGGCTTAACCCTTCGGCATAGCCGTCGATAACGAAGCCTGTAACAGTCAATCCCCAGCGTTTGTAGTATGGTTTACAATGGTTTGCCCAGTCTGTTGTAGCGTCGGGGAGACCCGAAAGTCTGGGTTCCTGCAATTCTCCCGGATTGAGATAGCCTGCGCCATTGTCGGCTGCCGCAAAATAATCGTTTTCGGTTGCCGTCTGTCGCATATATTCCAAAGCCATCGGCACACGTTCGGCCAAAACCGGACTTATGCACCACATCATCGGAACTTTTCCGCGATTGTTATTATCCCAAATATCCGGCGTTCGCTGCGCTACCCACGACGAAGCATCATAGTCGCCGACATAAAACACAATCAACTGTTTCTCGCCCAGCGACAGTTTGCCGTTTGCGTCAAGATAGCCTTTTTTTTGAAGTTCTTCTCTGCTTGTCCATTTCTGCGGATATTCGTTGCTGAGCGGATAATGTTGCCAGAAAGAAGCGTTTGCTAAAGCGCCATATCCTATTGCATCGGCATCTTTAAAAGCATTATAAGCGCCTATAAGCCGCGAAAATTCCCATTCTGTCGGCACATCGTCGTGGCTTCCTCCCGCATGTTTGGTATATTTGTAGGCCCATGCAGGGAAGCCTCCGATGTAGGTAAACGTTTTTCCGTTACCGTTTTGTTTATATGCCAGCAGCAACATTTCTTCTAATATTTTCCGGTCGGCGCCCGTAGCCTGCCTGCTGTCGTCGGTTGCTTTTTCGTCGCCCCATGGGCTGAGGTCGAAGAAAAATCCGCGACGGCTCACAAAAAAATCGTGATTAGTCAGCGTATGATGATTTTTCGGTGCGGCGGTCGGCTTTGTCAGCCAAAATTGGTCGATATAATACCCCGCATAAGCAGTATTGCATTTTCCTTTTTTGAGATACTTTTCGATAAACCACCTGTAAGCGTCAATCTTTGGCGAGCCGCTTGATGAGATGTCGGTATCGGGAACTTTTCCTTTGCCGGTAAATATCGACGTGCCGTCTTCGCTGAGCAGGCGCACAACGACCGGAAATCGTGGTCCTCCGGTGATGATTTGCGAGTACAAAGAATTTGGCGACAGGTCGTAGCGTATGGCAATCAAGTCTTCCGCTCCGGCAATAGCGGAAGCGATATTGCTTGTGGCGGCCACTTTGGGGTCGTAAACAACTGCGCCGCGAATATTGTCTTTGAACTTTGTTACAAGTTCGGGAACGCTACGGACAGTATCGGTCGATACTTTTCCCAGCCATTTCCCCTTTTGCCGGTATGTCTCCCACCAATAACCGTCGATGTCGATACCATGACAGTTAACATAGAAAAGGTATAAACGCGGCTTTGTCCTATTGACAACTCCCTGAAGCGTGGCGGTGGCGTGGATTTGCTCCCATATCATCCGCACATCATTCATGCTGTTCAGCGAACGCAGGTCAAACAGCGTTACCGTCTCTTTCGCGGCAAGTGATGTTACGGCCATACAGTCTCCGGCGCCGACGGCCGTAATTGCCAATATAGCAACTATACATACATATAATAAACTATAATGTTTTTCCCGTCCCGTGTATGCCGTGTCTGTTTGTTTGCGTTTCTTTGCGCTGCCGGAGATCATGCCTGACCGTTTTCGCTGTCGTCTTTTTTTGCGGAACGATGCGAGCGCTTGTAGCGTTCGATGTTTGTGTTCAGCGTCCTGATAAATCCGGCAAAACGTTCATCGCCTTCGAGCAGCGTCAGCGCCTCAATGCGTTCAGTGATGTCGTAGTAGCAGCGGTTGGTTTCGTGTCGTATTTCGAGCATTTTCATTTCGGGACGTCCCGCAACTTCGGCGTTACGTTGAATGATAGCCGCTTCAAAGGCATTGTTGGCATCTTCCAGCTTATTGACCATGTCGGTCAGGTTGAGCATCTCTACATCTGCCGCATATTTGCCGCGCAGTTCATCAAGGAAATTCATAATTGCGCCCGTAGCCTCGTTGTATGGCTTATTAACCGGACTGCCGAAATGGTTGAACACTATCCCAAGCCGTTCTGCCGCCTGATATTTTTGCGGTTCCGGCTCTGAAAGCGTATATTTCCACGACGCTTTGAGCGCCCTGAAAGCACTGTCGCGCTGTACGTCAAAGCGTTTAATATCGCTTGTTAACGCGCTTTTACGAATTTGTCCCAGCATATCATCCGCCTTTTGTATCATGGTAACAATCTGCGCAAACTGCGCTTCTATGCCCAGAGCCTGAGGCGTGAACTGCAATACAAATGATTTAAATTCAAGGAAAAAGTTATACCATTCCTCGTTACGTAAGTGATGCAAACTTAATTTTAAAAATTTCTGTTTCATAATTTTTCTGTTTAAATAATTGTTTAAAAATCGCTGCAAAGATACGAATAAAAATTAAAAATTACGAGTTGAGATGCCCTGTATGTTATCGGCAGGAACGGTGCGGTATGGGGTTGTTGTTGTTGTTGTTGGGGCAAGGCGCGCCTTGCCCCTGCGGGTGCAGGTGCGGTACATGGTGTAGAGACGCCCAAATTGGGCGTCTCTACGTGGTGCGGTGCGACATGTCATTGTTCGGCGGGTTTGTCGGCGGGTTTGCGGATGCGTCCCAGATGTTGGGCGAGGGTGTTGCGGTACTCGGTGGCGTGGGCGTTGTATTCGTTGTAGAAATTGCCGGCAAAGTCCGCTCCGCGCAGGTTGATGACGGCGTCTAAACGGTCGGAGACCTGCTGATAGACCGCTTCCATGCGTCGTCGTGCGTCGATGGCGCGGACTTGGGTTTGATGCGACGTGGCTTCGGTACGCACGTCGAGCAGTTCGGCCAGCGCGGTGGCGACGGCTTCGTGGGCGGCGATCCAGGGGTCGAGATTGAGCGCGGCGACGTCCGTCTGACGTGCGCGGAGTTCCTGTACGAGGTTGTGCGATGCTGCCAGCTCTTCGCGGTAGGGGCGACGGCCGATGTTGCCGTAGTGCCGGAAGATGACGTCGAGGTTTTCGGCTGCCGTGCGCACAACGGGGTCGAAGTGGTGCAGATACGCCTTGACGCTGGCGTCCATGCCGGAATACGTCCGGTCGAAGTCGGCGTCGAGCGCGGCGATGCGTTCGGTGTCGGGACTTTTACGGATGCGTTCCATTGCATTGTCGAGTTCGGCCAGCGCGGTGTCGTATTCGTCCATGAAAGGGGCGATCTCCAGCGTCTGGGGGTTGTAGATTTCGTAATACCGACGGTTCTCGGTCATGAAACGGAAAAAGTTCTCGTTTGTGAGCCTGCTTGTAGGCACTCTTGTGATTTTAAAGTTTGTTGGCATAACGTTTTGAATTATGAATTATGAATTATGAATTACGGGATGAGGGTACCCTAAACCCTTGCCGTGGTTTTAAACCCTGCAAGCGGTTTGGAGCTTACGTCCGTTATTGCGAGAAACGAAGCAATCCGGAGAAAAGAGCGCTGGATTGCTTCGTTCCTCGCAATGACGGGGTACCGCCTGCTGCCTTCTGCAAACCGCTTGCAATGGTTCGGCGAAGTTCCGATAGGCTATCAGAAGTCTCCCGCAGATTGCAGCGAACCTCCGATAGGCTATCAGAGGTCTCCCGCAGGTTGCAGCGAACCTCTGATAGGCTATCAGAAGTCTCCCGCAGGGTGCAGCGAACCTCCGACAATCTGTCAAAGGGCTCCCGCAACCTTGCGGCCGACTTTCGATATGGTGTTGAAAGGGTTTTTGTCAAAAGAGACAGGAGAGTGTTAACCGCTTGCAGGGTTTTAAAACCGCTGCAAGGGTTTGAGTATGCTGCAATGGTGCGTGCTGTCTGTATTTTTGTTATATATTTCATAAGACGCCGCAAAGGTATGGTAATATTTTGAATAAAACAAATGTTTTGTGATTTTTTTTTAAACCACTGCAAGGGTTTGGGGTACCGTCATCTCAACTCTCAACTCTCAACTCTCAACTCTCAACTAAAAAAAACTCTCAACTCTCAACTCTCCCATTCAGCCGTTTCATCAAAGCGTCCTTGTAATTTCCGCCGATAAACAGCGTATCGCCAGCAATTTTCAGTACGTTTCCTGTTATTGATTCTATATGCCTGATAGAGACGATATAAGATTTGTGGACGCGCATAAAAAGAGTGGTCGGCAGCGTTTCTTCCAGATTTTTCAGGGTGTATAAAGCCGTGATATTTTGTTTTGTAGTGTGAAACGTAACGTATTCCCGTTGCCCTTCCATGTAGAGCAGCTCGGCGTACTGTACTTTGTGGATT
>JAITHS010000259.1 GCA_031279875.1 Tannerella sp. | reverse complement strand
ATCCCGAACTCGGAATGGAAGCGATATGGAAAATCGAAGTCGAAAACTTCCCTGCTTTCATACTCGTTGATAATAAAGGGAATGACTTCTTTAAACAACTGTAACAGACACAGAATAGCTCCTCAAACTTTTTTTCTCCTGTTTGGAAATTTCGCAATTTTTGTCTAATTTTGCCGCATGAAAGATATGAAAAAAACTGTTACAAAGAGAAAAAAAGCAGCAACGTTGATACCTAATGCAGGCGTATCCTATCATCGGAAACCGGAGAATCTCAGCAGCGAGAAATGGCAAAGCGAGTTACGTCGCCAGTACGCCGAAATGAAGCCGTTCGGCATTGAGAAAACAACTAAACCGGAATCGCTTTTCGGCGACTATACCGTTCATAATCCTGAAACGGGTAACTCTTACAAAGTGGCGTTCAGAGGCATTGACAGCCCGATGAACTATTGTTCGTGCATGGATTTTCGCACCAATCATCTGGGTACCTGCAAGCATCTCGAAGCGCTTTTGTACAAACTTAAAAACACTAACCAATCCCGCCTCATAAACCGCGAGTACAGCCCCGAATACACGTCGGTCTATCTTTCTTACCGCAACGGTCGCGAAGTCAAAATACGGCTCGGCAACGATATTAGCGTAGAGTTTGATATGCTTGTAAATCAGTATTTTGATACTAACAATACCCTTCGTCGCGAAGCGATGGACAGCGTTGTGGACTTCCTCTTCAAGGCTCACGAAATTTGTCCCGACTTCCGCTGTTATGAGGACGCTTTGGAGTATGTACTTGATATTCGGGAGCTTAAACTGCGTAGCGAGATTGCCGCACGCTATCACAGCAAAGAAGACTTCGACGACCTCATCAATACACAACTATATCCGTATCAGCAGGAAGGAGTAAGGTTTGCTTTCGAGGCGGGACGCAGCCTCAACGCTGATGAAATGGGACTTGGCAAGACTATTCAAGCCATCGCGACGTGCCAGATGCTGCGCAAAGAACGCGGTATTCAGAAAATCCTGATAATATGTCCTACTTCGCTTAAATATCAGTGGCAGAGTGAAATATATAAGTTTACCAGCGAAAAACCATTCGTAATAGAGGGACTTCCCAATTTGAGATACGAACAGTACGGACGCGATGAGGCGTTCAAAATAGTGTCATATAACACTGTTCTTTACGATGTTAAACACATTATTGATCAACAGTTCGACATGCTCATTCTCGACGAAGCACAGCGTATCAAAAACTGGAAAACGAAGATTGCGCAAGCCGTCAAAAAAATACAAACGCCTTACTGTATGGTGCTTACGGGAACACCGCTCGAAAACAAAATCGAAGAACTGTACTCAATCATTCAGTTCGTCAATCCTTATATCCTCGGCCCGTACTGGTGCTTTCTGGATTATTATCAAGTAAAAGATGAAAGCAATAAAACAGTTGGTTATCATCATCTTGATGAGATCGGACAATTGCTTGGAGGCATTGTCAAGCGCCGACGCAAAAGAGATGTTATGCTGCAACTGCCCGACAGAATGGACAAAAACCTCTTTGTGCCGATGACCGAGCAACAGGCTGACTTACATCACGAATATGGCGACGTTGTGGCGAGATTAGTCAACAAGTGGAAACGGACAGGCTTTCTGACCGAAAAAGAACGGCAACGATTGCTAATCCACCTGAACCTGATGCGAATGTCGTGCGACAGTACTTATATTATTGATCAAAAAACGCGCCACGACACCAAAATTGACGAGCTGATGAGCATCCTGACCGAATATTTCGACGGCACAAATGAGAAAGCGGTGATTTTCAGCCAGTGGGAACGCATGACACGCATCATAGCACATCAACTCGACGATGCCGGTATCGAATATCGCTATCTGCACGGCGGAGTGCCGAGCAAAGACCGCAAGGCGCTGTTTGATGCTTTCAACAACAATCCCTCTTGTCGCGTCTTTCTCTCTACCGACGCGGGAAGTACGGGGTTGAACCTGCAAGCCGCATCGCTGATTATCAACATGGATATACCGTGGAATCCGGCAATCCTCGAACAACGCATCGCCCGCATCCACCGCATGGGTCAGAAAAACTGCGTGTCGGTAATCAACTTCGTGTCGCTTAACACAATAGAACACAAGATGCTCGGAGTGCTGAAATTCAAATCATCGCTCGCCGAAGGCATACTCGACAATGGCGAAAATGCTATCTTCATGAGTGATAGCAAGTTTGACGCATTTATGAGAGATGTTGAGCAGATGACAGACTTGATTGAAGAAGACACGACGCCTGTTACCGTTTGGGATGTTGGGGATGATGAAGAAAATGCGTCATCGGCACAACCATCGGCACAACAGTCGATACCACAGGAAACTGTGCCGGAAAGAGCCGCAATGGAAAGAGCCGCACAGGAAAGCGCCGCACTGGAAAGAGCCGCACTGGAAAGCACTGTGCCGGAAAGCGCTTCCAAACATCGCGACAACCTTCCGCACGATCCGGCAAAAGCCATTCAACTGTCGATTTTCGGAGATGATGACTTTGCGCCGGAGAGCGACATTTCGGGTGAAGAAATTAAAGTCAAGGAAGCGCAACCTGCAATGCCGGATGCCACCGAACTCATATCACAGGGATTCTCGTTCATTAGCGGCTTGGCAAAGACTTTATCCACCCCCGACGGCGCAACGAAATTATCCCAATCATTAGTCGAAACCGATGCTACAACCGGACGCACACATCTGAAAATCCCCGTCGAAAGTGTCGAAACAGTCAGCAATGTCCTAAACATGCTCGGAAACTTATTTAAAAATTTTACAAAAGGCTAACTTCTTATTAAAAAAATTTAAAAACTAAAATACACGGAGGCATGAAAACTATTGTTAGGCAACGGAAATCGTGGCTCAACGTCCGAATGGCATTGCTTTTTGCGTTGGGTATCAGCCTGTTGATGAATATGCTGTTTCTTGTGATGTTCTTTTTCGGCAAGCCGCCGTTTGGGGATACAATCCCTGCCATGCGTATCTTTAACCCGAATTTTACTCTGATACGGTTTGTCCTGAATTTTATCCTTGCTTTTTTGCTGTATGTATTGATATTCAGGTTGTTACACAATGAATACTTCACCCGAAAAAACGGAATCGCGATGCTTATTTTGATTGTAATTGTATGCACGGCGCTTTTGAGTTTGGCGGAGTCGCTCATTAAAATCCCGTTTGGGCATTTTGCGGAAGGCTCACGGCGGTTTTTCGGCGGTCTGATGGGCGATTATACTATTGCGATAGTCGTTTTGTTGTCGTCGATGTTGATGTATATAACTGAAAAGCAGCAGAAAACGGCGGTCGAAAACGAGCGTTTGCAGGCTGAATACATCAAGTCGCAGTTTATGGCGCTACGCAATCAGGTTGACCCGCATTTTCTGTTCAACTCGCTCAACACTCTCAATTCGCTAATTAAGACCGACAGCCTCAAAGCCGTTGAATATGTGCAAAAGTTATCATTCGTATTTCGCTACACGCTTCAAAATAAGGAAGTTATATCGCTACACGAGGAACTTGATTTCACCCGCGCTTACGCCGAAATGATGCAAATACGGTATGGCGACAATCTGCGGATTGTTTATCATACTGATGATAAATATGCTGAATGTCAGGTTATTCCGATGTGTTTACAGACGCTTGTCGAGAACGCCGTCAAACACAACGTTGTGAGCAACCGGCAACCGCTGACGGTTACTTTTGCTACCACGCCGGACGCTACAATTAAGGTGTCGAACAACATTCAGCCCAAAAAAGAGCCGGAAGAAAGCGAAAACATCGGGCTGTCGAACCTCGCCGAACGATACCGACTGATGTGGAAACGTGAAATCACTATTCGTAACAATAACGGAAACTTTGAAGTAGAAATTCCTCTAATAAAAATATGAAAACTATTATAATAGAAGATGAAAAAGTGGCCGCCGAAGCATTGCAAACGCTTATCGGCGAGATAGATACGACAATTCAAGTTGCCGCTGTGCTGCAAACTATCGATGAAAGCGTGGAGTGGTTTGACACAATGCCGCCCCCCGACCTCGCGTTTATGGACATTCATCTTGCCGACGGTTCGGCGTTCAAAATCTTTGAACAGACCACCGTCGCTTGTCCTGTCATCTTCATTACCGCCTACGATGAATTTGCTCTTAAAGCCTTTGAAGTCAACAGTATAGACTATATTCTCAAACCTGTCTGTGCCAAAGAACTGCAAAGGGCTATCAACAAATTTCGTAACTTTAAAGGCACATTTGATATAGATAGCAAACTGTTGTCCGGCATTAAGAAACCTGCGACCTGCAAATCATGCTTCCTTATACCTTTCAAAGACAAACTTATACCTCTGTCTGCCAGCGATATAGCGACCGTTTTTATAGACGGCAAAACGCTTAAAATCATGACATTCGACGAAAAAGCCTACTTTATCGACTCTACTCTCGACGAATGGATGCTTCAATTAGACCCGTCGCAGTTCTATCGCGCTAACCGTCAGTACATTATCTCTCGACAGGCAATCAAAGACATCTCAATATGGTTTGGCGGCAAACTGTCGGTCAATTTGTGCGTCTCCACCCCCGAAAAGGTGATAGTAAGCAAAGCCCGCGTAGGCCACTTCAAGAATTGGATGTCGGGATTGTACAACTCATCCGTATCCAATTTTCAATAATTCGTTTTCCGAGCGGTGTAAGAACCGATTCTGGGTGAAACTGTACTCCGCGCACATCGTAACGGCGGTGGCGTAGAGCCATGATTTGACCCTCGTTCATGTCAACGGCTGTGATTTCGAGTTCACTGTCGGGGAAATCTTCTTTTGAAACTACCCACGAGTGGTATCTTCCGGCTATGAACGCGGGTTCCAAACCTTCGAGAATAGGGTCTTTCTCTACGACACAGATGTCGGAGCAGACGCCATGAAACACATTGCTGAGGTTCAGCAGTTTAGCACCGAAGGCCTCGCCTATAGCCTGTTGGCCGAGACATACGCCGAGAATTGATTTGGTTGGCGCAAACCGCTGTATCAGAGGCAATAACAGCCCTGCTTCGGACGGTATGCCCGGTCCGGGCGAGAGCAAAATTTTGTCATACGGCTCAACTTCGTCAAGCGTTATGCGGTCGTTGCGGCGAACGTCGGTATCAACTCCCAGTTCTACCAAAATGTGCCGCAAATTGTACGTAAACGAATCGTAATTATCAAATAATAAGCATTTCATATTCTTCAATGTGTAAGATGTTCGGCTTCCTTAATGGCTTTGTTTAAGGCGCCGAGTTTGTTGTTTACTTCCTGCAATTCGCGTTCGTCGTTGCTTTGTGCCACAACGCCTGCACCAGCCTGATAATAAAGCACATTACTGCGGCTCACAAACGAGCGTATCGTAATTGCCTGATTGAGATTGCCGTTGAAGCCGATGAAGCCGATGCAGCCGCCGTAAGCTCCGCGATTGTGTTTCTCTAAACCGGTAATCAACTGCATGGCGCGAACTTTCGGGGCGCCCGACAGTGTTCCAGCAGGAAAAGTGTCTATAAACGTGCCGACAGGACTGCTGTCGGATGTTATGTCGCCGCTCACGCGCGATACGAGGTGCATCACATGGCTGTAATACTGCACTTCCTTGTAGAAATCAACTTTCACGTTGCGGGCGTTGCGGCTCAGGTCATTACGCGCCAAATCGACCAGCATCACATGCTCGGCATTTTCTTTCGGGTCGTTGATAAGTGTTTCAACTCGCTGTTTATCAAGGGCTACGTTGCCTGTTCGGAACGCTGTACCCGCTATCGGGTCTATGCTCGCATGACCGTTTTCGACCTTGCAATGCGTCTCCGGCGACGAGCCGAAAATCCTGAAGCCACCGAAATCGAAGTAAAACAGGTACGGCGACGGGTTGATGCTGCGTAGCGAACGATAGACCTTAAAATCGTCTCCCTGAAACGGCTGTTCAAAGCGCCGACTTAACACAATCTGAAACACATCGCCGCGCAGACAGTGTTTAACTCCCTCACGCACAATGGCTTTGTATTCATCGTCGGTCATCGACGACGTCGGTGCGCCTGTTGTTCGGAACTCGTAGGAAGCGAAATTGCGGTTTTCGATGAGCGCCTCGATTTCGTCAAGGTGGCTGTCGGTTCCGTCACACAGTTCGATGAGCGTTAATTCGTTCTTAAAATGGTCGAAAACAAGCATATATCTGTACAGAATATACAGAATATCAGGCGCATCCGTGTCCTGATGATGATATTCCATGACCGGAATTTTTTCGAAATAGCGGACGGCGTCGAATGATGTGTAGCCGAACAGCCCGCAATAGTTTTTGCCACTGCCTTCGATAGCGAACTGTTTGATAAACAGTTCGATAGCATTAGCGACGGAATAGTTGTCGCTCAACGGTTTGACGTCGGTCGTACCGTCGGGATAGGAAGCCGTCGCCTCTCCGGAATTGACGCCGATGCTCGCCAGCGGACATAGCGCAATGAACGAAAGGCTGTTCTCATTGCCGTGAAAATCAGAGCTTTCGAGCAATACGGACTTCGTATAAACATCACGAAGTTTCAAATAAAGGCTGACCGGTGTGTGCAGGTCGCCCAAGAGTTTTTTACTTTTTGTCTTAAATTTGTACATAATCAGTTTGTTGTTTAATCTCAAAAAAACAAAGACTTGCCGAATGTGAGTTCGACAAGTCTGCATTTTTTTAAAATATTTGATTAATATCGCGATATATTCATTGTTGATACTATCGACATATCGGTTTTATTTCCCATAATTTCCATACTGCAGGAAATATTCTGTGTTATAGTCGATTCTATCGTCCAGCCTGTTTTCAGGTCTAATTTTGTAGTTCCTTTTTGAGTACCTTTGTACGAGGCGCCAATTTTTATGCCATTTGTCTCTATTTCTGCATTTTCGGCTGTGTCAAGAGTAGCATCCACATCTATCAGAGCAACATTATTTTCGACGCTCTTCAAAGTCATTGTCAGATTAATTTTCGTGGATATACCGCTGACAGGAATTTCTACCTCTTGCGTCCATTTGTCGCCCACTTCTACTGGTTTGGATGGATAAGTAGCGCTCATCTGGTCGAAGATAGTCTTGAGACCTTCCTGAGTATATTGTTTCCCAAACTGTTCCGTCAGTTGATTTTTCATTTCGTCGGGAACGCTCGGATCAAAAGCGGCAGCAATTTTTTTTCCCAAATCGTCCATTCCCTTAAACGATTCTACCTTGCCGCCTTTGCTCATTTTGAGTTCAAAGGTTTGTTTAGTCAGTAATTTAAACAGCGGACTAAAATTTTGCGGCGTAATAACGTCATCCTCCGTGTTGGAATCAAACGTAAGACCCATGAGAGGCATGTTCATTTTCATTGCGTCGTATTTCAGATGCAATAAATAATTGTCTTTATTAACTTCCTTAACATCAAACGAATATGCCATTTCCATTGTCATAGCAACTTTCTGGTTTGAGAAGGCTGTTTCGTTATCCGATACCATTTTGTATTTCAAAATATCACCCTTTTTAAATTTCGGTGCAAGGGTGTATTTTTCCGATTTTTGAAAGCTTGCAATAGTTGAAGCAATCAATAATATGCCGGTAATGACGGCAAATTTTTTAAATAAAGTTCTCATAATTAAAATTTTATAAATAAATTAATGCGTTTTTATTGTGCAAAGATACAACTTCTTTTTTAATCTACAAAATATTTTTTTGCAAATTCTTCTTGATTTCTCCTAATTTATGAAGAATTAGGAGAAAGTATGAATTTTGCCATTGAATTTTTCTGATTTTATAAAAGCAATTTTACGTTTATTTATGTTGATTTCGGTTAAATATTCCAACTTGACTAAACCATATAAATCGGTTCGCGCTGTTTGATTTCCAATCGAAAAACGATTTTCTATTTCTTTTACGGTAAAGATTGAATTGGGATTTTCCCGTACAATATTCAGAATTTGTGCCTGTCGTTGATTGATTCCCTTGATATTGGCAAGGAGCAGAACAGTACTGTTTTCGTCCATTTTGCGTTTTAGGTAGAGTTTCAATTCTTCAAATGCCTTTTTCATTGTCCGCAGGTTATATAAAACGAAATAAGTCAAATCATTATCATCATATTCCGTATAT
>JAITHS010000219.1 GCA_031279875.1 Tannerella sp. | reverse complement strand
CCATACAAGTTTCTTCGAGGCGTGTTCGGGCGTTACCCAGGGTCCGCCGTCGTTCCATCCGCTGGTGATGCTCATGCTGAGTTCCACGCCGAGACTGTCGGCTGTGCGACAGGCATACGCGAACAGATGCCGCCATTCGTCCGACATAAATCCCGGTCCGGACGGAGTAGGCCAGACAGAGTTGTGATAAGTCGGTTTGCCGCCTTTGTAATAGCCCGATGAGCCGGCGTCGAACACGATAGCGCCACGGATGCCGACATTTTTCATCTCTGTCAGGTCAGACAAAATGCCTTCAATAGAGATATTTCCTTCGAGCCACCACCAAAAAACGCGCGGCGCGGCATAGTCGGGCGGCGAAAGGAATTCGGCTTCCGGATTGGTCGCCGCCGTAAATTCAGGTTGAGGCGTGCCCACAGACACTCGGTTGTCCATGTCGGCGCAGGCGGTCAGCAGGATACAAAAAGAAATGAGAAACGTTCTGTTCATAAGTTTCGTAAGTTTAATGTTCTTGAAAGCGACAAAGATAGTAAGAATAAGTAAGAATAAGTAAGAATAGTGATTTTTTTTGTATCTTTGCGGCTGATTTTTAAATAAACAACGATGAATACAAGGAGAAATTTTTTAAGAATGACCGCTCTGACAGGGGCGGGGCTGGCAATGCCGACGCTGTTTGCGGACATCGCAAAGGCTGCCGTTAATGAAACTAATGAGACCGTCGCGAAGAAGATTAATCTCAAAAAAGACGGCGTTATCCTCTTTCAGGGCGATTCGATTACCGACGCGGGCAGAAAAAAGGATTCCAATGTGTGTAACAAACCTGACCAATTAGGTGGCGGCTACACGATTTTTGCTGCTGCGCCGCTGTTGTGCAAGTATGCTTCGCTGCAACCCAAGATTTACAATCGCGGTATCAGCGGCAATAAGGTTTATCAGTTACGCGAACGCTGGGATGTTGATACTGTGGATTTTAAGCCCGATGTGTTGAGTATCCTTATCGGTGTCAACGACTACTGGCACACCTTGACGGGCAACTACAAAGGTACCGTCGAGACTTACGACAAAGACCTGCGCGACTTGCTCAAATACACTATCGACAAGCTGCCAAATCTGCAACTCGTTATTTGTGAGCCATTTGCTATAAAGGGCGGCAGTGCTATCAAAGACGCGCAGTGGTTCCCGATGTTCGATGAATACAGGGCAAAAGCGAAGAAAATTGCCCAAGACTTCGGCGCTATTTTCGTACCGTTTCAGGCGGCATTCGACAAGGCGGTACGGTCGGCACCGCCTACATACTGGTCGGCAGACGGCGTTCATCCCGATCTTCCGGGACGCCAGTTAATGGCTGAGACATGGCTCAAAGCCACCGGATTGTAACATGGAACCTCGAAAAAATCAATTTTTAGAGGTTCCCAACAATTATTTGCTGCCAAGAACTTTTTCCAAATCGGCTTTGGCAGTCAGATAGTTGTAGATAGACTGGTTATAAGTCAGTTGTGCCTGCGTCAGGGCTACTTCAGAATCGTTGAGTTCGAGTATTGTACCTTTTCCTACCTCATAGCGTTTGGTAGCGATGAGGCGTCCTTTTTCGGCTTGCAGAATGCTTTCTTTGTTGCTGGCGAGTTGCTCGGCCGAGGCGCTCATGTTGTCAAGAAAGCCGCTCATCTGCATATAAAGTAAACGCTCTGTGTTGATGCGTGTTTCGCGCAGTTGTTCCATTTGGATGCGTGTTTGGCGCATCTTGGTGAAATTTGTCGCTTTGAAAACCGGTATTGTAATGCTCAACGCAATACTCGATGACGGAAACCACCGATATTTACTGATTTTAAAATCTTCATTCATCGAAGTATAGGTATAGTTATACGCTGTTCCGATGGTGGGCAGAAGGGCTGCTTCTTGCAGTTCGAGATTTTTGTTAAGCAGTTGGGCGTTGAGGTCTAACTGTTTGAGGCTACTGTTTTCCGAAAGGCTCAGTTCGCCCGCTTTTGCTGTTCGCTCGCCTATCTCGGCTTCGTAGTCTTTGAGGTTGCCGACTATCTCAATTTCAGTTTCTTCGCCTAATCCCATCAGCACTTTCAGTTGCAGTTTGGCCAGAGCGACGCCATTGCGCGACGCCACTACGTTTGGTTTCAGGCTGCGAACCTGCACATCGGCGCGTATCTTGTCGTACTCGCTCACGCTACCGACTTTGTAGGCTTCGTTGACGACGTTGAAATTTGCTTCCGCCTGCGCAAAACTTTTCAACAGCACGTCGTAACTATCTTGCGCCATAAGTAACTGAAAATAAGCCTTTTTAACCTGATTGACCATATCAATTTTCGACGAGCGTGATTTCTCAATCGCCAATTCGATGTCGGTAACAGTCAGATTGATAGCTTTATAGAGTGCCGGGGCGTAAATCGGCAAACTAACCTGTAAAGCGCCGGTATAAACATTGTCGGTACCGATCTTGATAGTCGTCGGTGTGCCGTTAAAATCCATTACCATAGTCTGTTTCAGCAAAGTACGCTGGTAGGCGCCCGTAATTTCGGCTGTAGGCAGTAGGTTAGCGCGGGCGTCGTTGAGGGCAGCGCGTTTGAGTTCTATTTCCTTTCCCGCAACGATTATTGCAGGGTTGTCGGCAAGGGCTATTTCAATTGCTTTGTCGAGCGTAACAGTTACTTTTTCAGCGGATTCGGCACTCGATGACTGCGCTCCCGCACCCGAAGCGAACAGGGCGGCGCATATCATCATGCCCGCCAATTTCATTTCTTTAATCTTTAACATCATTTTTTAAATATTGTTTATATTTCTTTTTTGTGATAAATTTATCTAATATAATACGACCTTTTTCAGTACATATTCCGCGTAAGAATATAAATGTCAGAGTATTACGAATTTCCTCGTGCGAGAATTTCCGGAGCATTTCGGGCGGATCGGACTGGCTGATATGCCGGTGTGCTATAAACGAAATCAGGTCGTAATTAATGTCCGTAACAAACACTCCTTCACTTACACCACGTTGCAAGAGTTCCATTACTTTATTGAGAAACAGCAATTTACCTTCTATAAACACTTCCGTAGCGGCAGAAAACCGTTGAATATCAACAAAAAACTCTTCACACCGTCCTTGAAGCGAATCTTCCATACTGTCAATAAAGAGCAGGATAATGTCAAGCGCAGTGTCATTATTGCGGTCAAGTTGCTGAAAAAGTTCGGTCAAAGGCTCGCGCGACTTTTTAAGTACCTCTACCAGCAAGTCTTCTTTATCGCGAAAGAACTCATACAGAGTACGTTTCGATACCGCCGCCCTTCGCGCAATATCATCCATACTGACACGTTTTATCCCATTTCGGAAGAACATTTCGACAGCCGTTTTCGTTATGTGATGTTTCAATGACATTTTTTTATCTTTTAAATCGACCGCAAAGGTACGACTTAATTTTCAAACTAAAAAGGTGTAAAACGTTACAAAATTAGTCAATATCGAAAATGCCCTTTATAAAATAGAAAGCAAAGAGGCTGCAAACAACTAATTTCATTACCGTACCGAGCAGGAATCCGAGAAACGCTCCGCATCCTGCTTTGAGAGCATCGGAAGTATTCTTTTTGGCGATGAAAGCCTCTCCGAGAAACGCTCCCAGAAAGGGGCCTACGATTATCCCCAAAGGCGGAAAAAGTATTGCGCCTGCTATCAGCCCGACAATGCAGCCGATATTTCCCCATTTTGTGCCGTTAAAACGCTTGACGCCTAAAACCGGCAGCAGATAATCGGCTATAAGAGTTATAATTACGAGTATCAGCCACCAGAACAGGTTCCAGCCGCTAAACTGTACCTTATCGGTAAAATGCAGCGACAGCAGCCCTGCATAAGCCAAAGGCGGTCCGGGCATCACCGGCAACAGGCATCCGACAAAGCCCAACAGCAGGCATATAGCCCCAAGAACGATTAATAGTATGTCTAACATATTTTTTTGCGACAAAAATACACATTTTTTATGTAAAAACTTTGATGATTGAAAAAAATATTGTAACTTTGCCGCGTTATTAATAAATATTATTGTATGAAAAGTAAAATTTTTGTAAGCCTTATGGCTTTTGTGTTGTGTGTGGGTATTAATTCCTGCAAAGACAAAGACGAACCCGTCAACGTGGCGAAAGCCGTTGCAGGTACGTATTCCGGCACTGCGACAGCCGGAGATTTGAGCATTCCGAATTTGAGCATCAACTTCGCTTTTGCCGAAAAGACGAAAGTAAATGTGTCGATAATAGGTAAGATTTTGGGGTATGACATTGACCCGTTTTCCGCTACCGTAAAGGCAACATCTACTTCCAACAGTTTTGATATCGAAGGCTCCGGCTCTGTGCCTTTCCCCGGATTGAGCCTTCCCCCTGCGTTCCTGATCAAGGGTAAGATTGTGGTCGGCGATACTAAAACAATTGAACTGAAAATAACCATCGGCGCCGGTCTTGCGCCCGGCGCCGACCCGACCGGAACGCTGCCGCTGGAACTACAATTCGTCGGTAAAACAAATTAAGGAGATTTTTTCTGTCATTTTATGCGGATTTAAGGTCAAAATTCAAAAAAAAATCGTACATTTGCAGGTGTCAAGAAAAGGATTATTTGCAAATGGAAACGAAACTAAAAAAACTGCCGATAGGCATACAGACCTTCGATAAAATCCGCGAAGGGAATTATCTTTACGTGGATAAAACCGAATATTTGGTTAATCTGATAGATAGCGGGGTGATATATTTTTACGCCCGCCCGCGCCGTTTCGGTAAATCGTTGACGGTATCGACGCTCGACGCTATGTTTTCAGGCAAAAAAGAACTGTTCAAC
>JAITHS010000216.1 GCA_031279875.1 Tannerella sp. | reverse complement strand
ACCGTTACCTGTCCACTATGATATAGTTTTTGTTGGCGTCGTCGCGTGTTGTAACGTTGAAGTGCCACCACTCGCTTGTGATGGTACGAAAACCTGCGGCTTCCATTATACGGCGTAAGAGTATGCGGTTGTCGTATTCTTGGCGTGTGATGTTGCCGTTTTTGAGGAGGTCTTTTTCGCGGTCTATGTTAGATTCTTCGCCGAAATAGTCGTAGGGACTGCCCATAGCAAGCCACTGTCCTAATTCGTTTACTAATGTTACATCGACGGCAAGACCGTAGTTGTGCATACCGGCGCCGATGCCTTTGGATGGGTTGGCAACATAGTATTGGGCTTTATTTTCGACTGCCCATTTCGATATTTTAGTCTGTACTTCGAGCGGGCGGGTAGCGTCGAGGATAAGGATTGACAGGTTTGGGTGGGTTTTACGGAGTATTTGCTGCGCTTTGATTAGCATCGTCGCACAGCGCGGGTGAAGCCACGGCTTGGTCAGTTTTGAGTTGTAGAGCGGCTCGCCGGTAAAGTTATCGGAGGTTGTATAAACAAGATATGCCTGTATTGACGGATCCAATTGTGTTGCATCGACAAATCCCATTCGGCGAAGTTTCATATCCCAATCATAATCGTGAGAGAGGGAGTGAGAGTGAGAGTGAGAGTGAGAGTGGGGGAGTGGGGTGGAGTGGGGGGGGGAGTTCGATGATTTTGAAGATGATTTTGAAGATGATTTTGACGTAGCAGGCAGGTTCTCGATTTGGCCGGTTGACGGGTTATAGACGCGCCGCCGTTTTTTGTCTTGAGCATTGAGGCAGCACGACAGCATCAGAAACAGGGATAATATGTGTAAATACTTTTTCATATATCCAAATGTTGCACTTTCATATCATCGGAAAGGAATACCGACGCTGTGTTAGAGAATGTTTTTACGTCTTCGGAAGTAAAGATGTTGCATAATCCGTTTTTAGTCAGCCGTATTTCCATTTCGGGATGTCGCAGGAGATAGTCTTTAAGGCTTGCGGCAACGATATCGCCTTGTGAGAGCAGTTTGATACCGTCGGGCAGGAATGTACGTATTTTAGGTTCGAGCAGCGGATAATGAGTGCAGGCGAGTACGATGACGTCGATGAGCGGGTCTCTTGTAAGGAGGCGGTTGAGATGTTGCCGGACGAAATAATCGGCGCCGTCGGAGGCGTACTCATTGCTTTCAACCAACGGCACCCACATCGGGCATGCTTCGCTGACGACGGTGATGTCGGGAAAAAGTTTTGCTGTTTCAAGGTCGTAAGAGCGTGATGTAACAGTGCCGACGGTTCCTAATATGCCGACATGTCGTGATTGTGTCATTGAGCCGAGAGCTTCGACGGTAGGGCGTATCACTCCCAGCACTCGCCTCGTAGGGTCGCACGAGTTGGGCAGTTCTTTTTCCTGAAACGACCTCAATGCTTTTGCCGAAGCGGTATTGCAGGCCAAAACGACGAGAGGGCAGTTGAGGTTGAAGAGGGCAAAAACCGATTCGTCGGTCAACTTTCTAACTATTTCAAACGAGCGTGTACCGTAGGGAGTACGTGCGTTGTCGCCGAAATAGACATAATCGTATTGCGGCATCGACGCACGCAAACGACAAAGGACAGTCAAACCGCCGTATCCCGAATCAAAAACGCCTATTGGTCTGTTTTGTATCATATTATCGGGTATAAATTTTCAAAAAAAAACGCCTATACCTTCACAGGCGCAGGCGCTTGAGACAATTAAATTTTGAAAAAAAAATTTTTTATTGAAAAAAAAATTCTATCAAAACAAATATAAATGTTTTTAGGAATGAATTTTATTTTAATCCCAGTTTTGCTTTTACCTTTTCCGTCGCATCAATAGCGTTAGGGGATTGATAAAGCAGAGCCTGCGCATCAAGGACATAAGTGTAACCGTTTTCATCGCTTACATCTTTGATTGCTTTGCGAAGTTTTTCTTGAATGGGAGCAACCCGTTCGCTCTGCGTTTTCTGCAAGTCTTCGCTTGTAAGATTTCTGAATGTTTCCATTCTGCTCTCAATGTCCTGAATTTCCTGAATTCTGGTTTTCTTGATGTTATCGTCAAGAGAATCTTGTTTCGCCACGTAGTCGGAATACTTGCGTTCGTATTCCTCTTGCAGCGATTTCATCTCTTTTTCGGCTTTCTGTCGTTTCGTTGCTATCTCGTTTTCCAGCTCTGCTACTTCCGGCATAAGATTAAAGACAGCTAAAGTATTGACAACCGCAATTTTCACTTCCTGAGCCGCAACCATCAAAGGCAGGGCTAACAGCATTGTAACAAATAATTTCTTCATTTTTCTTTCTGTATTTTTATTAAAAATTTTTTCTTAAACAGCGTGCAAAGATACGAATAATTTTTGACATTATGCGTATTTTAACAAAATTTATTTCTGATAGCCCATTTTCAGTAACACTTCATTGCTGATATCTATCTTTGGGGAGGCGAAGATGACGCTCACGGCAGAGGCTCTGTCGATAACTAACTGATAGCCTTTTTCTTCGGAGATAGCCTTTACTGCTTCGTATATCTCGTCTTGAATAGGCTTCATTTTTTCTTCGCGTTTCTTGTATAGTTCGCCGTCGGCGCCGAAATACTTGCGTTTCAACTCCTGTGCTTCCTGCTCTTTTTTGACGATTTCTTCTTCGCGTTTCGTTTTCATCTCAGGCGAGAGAAATACTAATTCGCTCTGGTATTTTTTGTACATCGTTTGAGCCTCCTGTTGGAGTTTTTCGATTTCCGCTTGCCAGTTTTCCGACAGACGGGTCAGTTGTTCGTTCATCATTTCATACTGAGGGATATTTTTCAGTATGTACTCCATATCTATGAGCGCAAATTTCTGCGCCCGTACTTCCGTCGTAGTAACAAAAGCCACCGACAGAGTGATCGTTAATATTAAAAATACTTTTTTCATAATGTTTTCTTTTAATTTATAATTAGACTAATTGTTTTCGTTTGGGTTTATCCTAATTTTAGAACTCCTGTCCGAGAATAAAATGGAAATTACCTCCGCTGGGGCTGGAAGATCCCAGTACGCGGTCGAAGCCGTATCCCCAGTCGATACCCATCATGCCTATCATGGGCAAGAAGATACGGACGCCGACGCCTGCCGAGCGCTTCATGTTAAACGGGTCAAAGTCGCTGATAGAACTCCACGCATTTCCGGCTTCACCGAATAAGAGCGCATATATGGTACTCGACTGTTCGAGGATGAGCGGGTAGCGCAGTTCGAGCGACAGGCGCGAGTATGCGCGGGCTGTTCCCATATATTGGTTGTTGCCTGATATTGAGCCGTTGTCGTAACCGCGCAAAGCGACCGTTTCTTGATAATACATGTAGCCGCCGGTCATGCCGTCGCCACCTACGTAGTATGTGCCGAAAGGCGATTTCTTGTGTTTGTTGTACTCGCCTATCCAGCCTAATTCTACGCGCGTCATAAGTACCGGAGTTCGTTGAGGAGTAGTACCCTCAAAATTAGGCAGCGGCAGTAATGGGATAAATGTTTTGGCTTTAAACGTCATCTTGTAATATTCGACAAACTTAAACTTTTTTGCTTCCGACGTGATATTGGCGTAATCTTTGCCGTCAACGAGCGAGTAGGGGAATGTGAACGCGCCGGTGAGGGTAAATTGCGAGCCGAAGCGCGTATAGAACGGGTTGTCGATAGAGCTGCGCTGTAAGGCAAGTTCGAGATTTATATCATTGTAGTTGCCGTCTTCCGATATGCCGAGATAGTAGGTTTGAGACCACTGGCTGAGCATATACATCTGATAATTAAGCGTTGCCATGAAGTTGAAATAGTCGTCGGGCCAGTGGAGGCGTTTGCCGTAGCCGACCGAAACGCCGAGTATCTGCATGTATTTGCTTTTGTCATAAGCGTTTTCGTAATAGTTATAGCCGTAACTGCTGCCGTAACTGTTGCCGTAATATGGGTTGTAGGAGTTGTAGAGGCTTTGCAGATACGCTTGTTGCATCTGGCTGTAATAACTCTGGTTGACGTCGGTCATACGCGAGAAATGTGCGCTGACAGACAGCGTGTTAGGACGTTTGCCGCCAAACCAAGGGTCAAGAAAAGAGATGCTGTAAGACTGATAATATGAGGCGTTGGTTTGCCCACTGATATTGAGCGTTTGTCCTTCTCCTTGCGGAATAATACCTTTATATGTCTTGGTATTGAGGAGGTTAGTCATCGAGAAGTTCGTAAATTTAAGTCCTAACTTGCCGATAAGTCCTGTTTGCCCCCATCCGAGCGAAAACTCTACTTGGTCGTTGGCTTTTGATGTGAGGTTGTAAATCAGGTCGATAGTACCTGTTTCGTGATTGGGAGAGAGGTCGGGTTGCATGTTTTCGGGGTCGAAATGACCCATTTGTGATAGTTCGCGAAGTGAACGCATGAGCGCATCGCGATTGTAGAGGTCGCCGGGTTTGGTACGCAGTTCGCGGCGTATGATGTCTTCATAAAGCCGGTCGTTGCCGTTGATAACTATCTTGTTGATAGTAGCTTGACTGCCTTCGTAAATTCTTACTTCAAGTGTGATGGAATCGTCTTTAACTTCTACTTCAACAGGATCGGCCTGCGAAAAGATATAGCCGTTGTTTTGATAGATGTTGATCATGGCGTCGTTATCCTGAAACATCCTGTCCGTCAGTTTTTTCTGGTTATAGACTTCGCCCGGTTTCATATTTAGAACTTTTTCCAGATAATCGGACGGATATTTTGTATTGCCTACAAATTTGATGTCTTTGATATAGTATTTTTGTCCTTCGTTGATGTGTAGATGGATGTTGACCTTTTTTTTGTTAAAAGTCGTAACGCTGTCGGCTATAATTTCGGCGTCGCGATAGCCGAGTTCGTTGTATTTGCTGATGATGTTTTTCTTGTCGGCTTCATATTCGGTATCGGTAAATTTTTTGGTACTGAACATTTCGAGCCAACTGTTGCGGAAGCGTTTTAAGAGGTTAAAGCCTTCATTGGTTTTCTTCATCGCCTTACGCAATTGAAAATCAGTCAGTTGTTCATTGCCGGCGAAGTATATTTTTTCGATTTTGGTTTTTTCGTTTTTGTTGATATTGAAGTTCACGGCTACTTCTCCGTCGTGGTTTGGGACGGGTTTTTCGACGACGTCGATGTCAACGTTTTTAAAGCCTTTATCTTCAAAGAATTTGCGTATCAGTTTTTTAGCTACGTCAACTACGTGTGGTGTTATCTGGTATCCTTTACGCAGGTTGAGGCGGTTTTCGAGTTCTGTTCTCTCTCCTTTTTTGACGCCGTTATAACTTATTTCGTATATTCTGGGTCGTGCTTTGAGGCGTATTTCGAGCCACGCTTTATCGTCCACGATGCGTGAGGCGAGTATTTGGATGTGGGAAAACAATCCTTGTTTCCAGAATCTGTTTATGGCTTCGGTAATTTCGTCTCCCGGTATTTCTATCATATCGCCGACGGAAAGACCTGAATAGCCTATCAGCACAAAGTCTTCGTAGTTTGGAGCTCCGGTAACGTCAATTGCCTGTATTTTATATTTTTTGCGTGCGACGCTATTATATTCAATCGTCGGAATCTCGTTTTGGGGGAAGGTGTCTTTTTTCACTACCATAACAGTGTCGCTTGGCAGTATGGTTTTCAAACTGTCGGTTTTTAACGACAGCAAACTGTCGGTTGCTATTTGCGCATCCCCCAAAAAACATAAACACAAAAGTGTAATAATCAATTTTATTTTGTTATCCATAAATCAGGATTTAGTTATTTGCTCGCTTGTTTTGCCGAAGCGCCTCTCGCGTCCGGTGTAGTATTTCAATGCTTCGTAGAACTCTTTTTGACGAAAATCAGGCCAGTATATATCGGTAAAATACAGTTCGGTGTAGGATATTTGCCACAAAAGGAAGTTGCTGACGCGCTTTTCGCCGCCGGTGCGTATGAGCAGGTCGGGTTCAGGCAGGTCTTTTGTCATCAGATATGACGTAAACATCTCTTCATCAATTTCTTCGGTGTTGAGGCCGGTGCGTTGAAAGTCGTCGGCTATTTGTTTTACGGCGCTGATTATTTCTGTTCGTGCCGAGTAGCTCAATGCTATTGTGAGTGTCAATCCGGTGCAGGATGAAGTGCGCAGGATGCAGTCGTCTAACGCGGCGCATACGTCTTCGGGCAAGCGCCAGCTTTCGCCTATGGCGTTGAGTTTCACATTGTTACGTATCAAATCCGGCGTCTCTCGCTCGATAGCTAAAACCATGAGTGCCATGAGCGCATTGACTTCGTCTTCGGGACGTTTCCAATTTTCGGTCGAAAACGTATAGATTGTCAGGTATTTAAGCCCGACAGCGCATGCTGCTTCTACGACTTTGCGTACCGATACGACACCCTCGCGATGTCCTTCGCTGCGGTCAACGCCATGTTCATTAGCCCAGCGTCCGTTTCCGTCCATTATGATTACCACGTGTTGCGGCATCTTGCTTTTGTCTATATCTGTCATTTCTTCTTAACTTTCAAATCTTTATTGTTACAATTACAGTCTCGCAAGCCGAAGTCATACGTGATAACTATTGTCATCATCGCATACCAGTCTTTGTTTTTCCACGCGCTACCGCCCGTTTTGTAGGGGTCGTCGAGCAGAGCGTTCCCCGGCGTGGTATCAAGGCCGTCGCCGAACAGTTTGCGTATCGACAGTTCGGCACCGATATTCCAGCGTGGCGCAAGTTTGTATTTCACTCCCGTTCCTGCCGATATATGAGGTCCGAAAAATGCTCCCGACGCTCCCGCAGGTGCGAACGATAATCCCAAACCGCCGGCAATATACGGAGATACTTTCTTGGTATAGAGATATTTATATTTATCGCTATATGGAAAAAAGTTGTATTCCACTTGTCCGCCGAAGTCAAACACATTGCGTTGAAATTGCGTCTGTGCATTGTCGGGAAACACGTTTGCCAAACCTGCTGTCGTGCCGCTGACACGCGCCCATGCTACATCCCATTTCAGAGCGACTCTGAAATCTCGGTTGTAGCGAAAAACAAAGCCTGCCGAGGGGTTCATGTTGCCGAAAGCGGTGTTTTTGTTGACGTCGCCCATGTAGAACGCTCCGCCTGCCATGCCGCCGATTTCGTACATGTATTCCTGTGCTTTAATTTCGTTGAGGCATGTCATGCCTGCTGCAAACAATATTATCAGTACTTTCTGCATATAGAGTATAACGCATTTCGGGTACGATTATTATTTATTAAATCCTAACCTGTTGATGCGTCCCTGCCATATTTCGTCGGGTACCTTGCTGTTTAAATCTGCTTTTCCGCCGAAAAGCAACATGTAATTGTCGTGAGTAACGATGACTGACGAGAAGCCGCCTGCCGGAAAATCATCCGGAAACGGATAGTCGTAAAGTTTCCACGTAACTCCGTTATCTTCTGTATAATATAAGTCTTTTAATGGGGTGTTGTTTTCTCCGATACCGCCTTGCAGGTAAAGTTTGCCGTCGTAGATCGACAGAGATGTGTACTCGCGTGGTGAAAATGTTGCTGCCGGATTGCTTATTGGAGCCCATAAAAGGCTGTTTGTAGTTGACCATACTTCATCTGTCAGATTGCCGTTGATGTCTCTGCCGCCTGCTATGACTAATCGTCCGTAATACATCAGTTCGTAGTTTGCTGCGCCGAAACCGCTTAAAGGGAATGTTTCGGGTACGGCGTTTCCTGTTGTCCAGACGCCTGCCTCATCCATCGAAACAAATTTTAACGCATAATCGAAATACGCGACGCCTGCGAGCGATGTTTTGGCGTTAGTTGTGCTTGCGGGTAAAACGCCGATAAGCGTTTTCATTTCCGGCGCACCGGCGGCTTGTTGCCACAATTTGCCGTCCGACGAGCGGTATAGCAAGCCTGCATAAGTTGCAACATACAGATAATCAGCGTATTCTGTGATTTGAGAGATGTCTGCTCCGCTGGGAAAGTCTGTTAGAGGCGTTTGTGTCCACTGATTAGTATAATGCAGAGTATCAACGGTATATAGCGAATAATCGGTTCCGTCGTTTATATACATTAAATAATTGTCTTTGAACTTTAGCGCTTTGACTTCGTTGCTTTCCTTGCCTTGCAGCAGGGCGGCATGGTGTGTCCAGACCATCGAATCGGGGTTGATTTGGTGGATGTTGAGTCTCGTGTCATACTCTTTGGTTGTAACGCCGTCGTAGGCTGTTACTTTGATTATCACCGGTTTGGAGTAGTCTATCGAATCTGTTGTCGTAACGATGGTATCGTTTGTCGCTTCGGGCATTATTGCGATGGCAAATGCGCCTATCTCAAATTCGAGAGAGCATAACAGTTTGAATCTCAACTCTGTACCGTAAGGCATCGAATCGACATTGTAGATACGACCGTTCACTTGGTCGATCGTAAACTTCACGTCAGCCAATCCTTTAATGGAATCGTTTGACAATGAGAACGTTGAAATCTGCGGGTTGCTCAAATTCCAATCGTCATAATCGTAAGTATTGTTGTCAAGACAAGAGATTAAGAGGAGAAAAACTCCTAATGCCGACAACCTTTTTATCCAATAATATCTCATTTTATTTTATTTCGAGCCTGCAAAAGTAAGAATAATTTTTGAATATCCCGCTCTTTCTACAAATTTTAATATTATTTGTTGATAAAAAACAGACAGTCAATCTTTGATTTTGGCACACAAAAACTCGCGGTTAAGTCGTGCGATATTGGTTACGGAGATGCTTTTAGGGCATTCTTGTTCGCAGGCGCGGGTGTTGGTGCAGTTGCCGAAGCCTAACTCGTCCATTTTGGCTACCATAGCTTTGGCGCGTTGTGTTGCTTCTACTTTGCCTTGCGGCAGTAGTGCTAACTGACTGACTTTGGCGGCTACGAAGAGCATAGCGGAGCCGTTTTTACATGCTGCCGCACAAGCACCGCATCCGATGCAGGCGGCGGCGTCCATAGCGAGGTCGGCGTCTTTTTTCGGGATAGCGATGGCGTTAGCGTCGGGTACACCGCCGGTGTTGACGTTGACGAAGCCTCCTGCCTGTATGATTTGGTCGTAGGCTTGACGGTTTACGGTCAGGTCGCGAATGACGGGGAAGCCTGCCGAGCGCCACGGTTCGATGGTGATAGTCTCGCCGTCGTGAAACTTGCGCATGTGGAGTTGGCATGTCGTAACGGCGGTATCGGGTCCGTGCGGGTGTCCGTTGATGTAGAGCGAACACATGCCGCAGATACCTTCGCGGCAGTCGTGGTCGAAGAAGACCGGCTCTTTGCCCTCGTTAATTAACTGTTCGTTAAGTACATCCAGCATTTCGAGAAACGAGCTGCCTTGTGAGATGCCTTTTAGTTGGTATGTCTCGAATGCGCCTTTTTCTTTGGGTCCGCGCTGACGCCATACTTTTAGTGTTATGTCTATTATTTTATCCATTGTAAATTTAGTTTGTGAGATTTTGTTATCAAGTCTTATAATTCCGTTGTTTCCGTTCCGTAAATTCATAGTCAAGAGATTCCTTGTGCATGATAGGGTCTTTGTCTTCGCCCTGATATTTCCAGCAGGAGACGTAGGAGAAGCGGTCATCGTGTCGGAGCGCTTCGCCGTCTTCGGTTTGGTGTTCGGTACGGAAGTGTCCGCCGCATGATTCTTCGCGGTCGAGCGAATCGTGAGCCATAAGCGTACCTGTTTCGATAAAATCGGCGAGGCGGAGAGCTTTTTCGAGTTCGACATTGAGGTCGTCGGCTTTGCCGGGTATGCGCACGTTAGTCCAGAACTCTTTACGAAGTGCGTGCAGCATTGAGATAGCCTTACGCAGTCCGGCAGCGTCGCGTGCCATACCGACATGGTCCCACATGATATGACCGAGTTCTTTATGGATACTGTCAACCGAGCGTTTACCGTTGATATTCATCAGTTTGGCAATTTTTTCTTTAACAGCCTTTTCTGCCGCATCAAATTCGGGGAGGTCGGTTTTAAAGTGAGGCACCTGAATTTGGTCGGCGAGGTAATTCTGTATAGTATAAGGTAATACGAAATATCCGTCGGCAAGACCCTGCATTAGTGCGGAGGCTCCGAGCCGGTTAGCGCCGTGGTCGGAGAAGTTGGCTTCGCCGATAGCGAAAAGTCCGTTGACCGACGTCATCAGTTCGTAGTCAACCCAGATACCGCCCATTGTGTAGTGCAGTGCAGGGAAAATCATCATTGGCGTCTCGTAAGGGTTGTCGTTGACTATTTTCTCGTACATTTGGAACAGGTTGCCGTAGCGTTGTTCTACGACGTCTTTACCGAGTCGGTTGATAGCTTCCGAAAAGTCGAGATAGACAGCCTGTCCTGTACCTACGCCGAAGCCTGCGTCGCAGCGTTCTTTGGCGGCGCGTGAAGCCACGTCGCGCGGAACGAGGTTGCCGAAAGCGGGATAGCGGCGTTCGAGGTAATAATCACGGTCAGACTCCTTAATATCAGTTGGTTTGAGACGTCCGGCACGTATTGCTTCGGCGTCGTCTTTCTTTGCCGGAACCCAGATACGACCGTCGTTGCGAAGCGATTCCGACATCAGCGTCAGTTTCGACTGAAATTCGCCGTGAACGGGGATACATGTCGGGTGAATCTGCGCCATACATGGATTTGCGAAGTAAGCGCCTTTCTTGTAGCATTGCCATGCTGCCGAGCCGTTCGACGCCATCGCGTTGGTGCTGAGAAAGAACGTATTAGCATATCCTCCTGTCGCAATCACGACAGCATGAGCGGCATAGCGTTCTATTTTGCCTGTAACCAAATCGCGGGCTACAATACCGCGAGCGCGACCGTCAACAAGCACAACATCAAGCATTTCGTGACGATAATACATCTTCACCTTGCCTTTGCCTATCTGTCTCGAAAGGGCGGAATAAGCGCCGAGCAAGAGCTGCTGTCCCGTTTGACCGCGCGCATAGAATGTACGTGATACCTGAGCGCCGCCGAAAGAGCGGTTGTCTAACAGTCCGCCGTACTCACGCGCAAAAGGCACTCCTTGTGCTACGCATTGGTCTATTATTGAGTTACTTACTTCTGCCAGACGATATACATTTGCCTCGCGTGCGCGGTAGTCGCCGCCCTTAATAGTATCGTAGAAGAGGCGGTAAACCGAATCGCCGTCGTTCTGATAGTTTTTGGCAGCATTGATACCGCCTTGTGCAGCAATCGAATGTGCTCTGCGAGGTGAGTCCTGAATGCAGAAACTCAACACATTAAAGCCCATTTCGGCCAGCGAAGCCGCAGCCGACGCTCCCGCCAGACCCGTTCCGACGATAATCACATCCAAACGGCGCTTGTTGGCAGGGTTCACAAGTTTCTGATGATTTTTATAATTTGTCCACTTCTCGGCCAATTGTCCTTCGGGGATTTTTGAATTTATTTCAGACATAACTTAATTATTATTAATGATTTAACAAACAAGCTCCGCCTGCGCAGAAACTTTTCAGATAGAAAAACAGCGTTACACCGGCGAAGCCGAGAAAGATAAGCGTAGCAGTAATGTTACCGATTGCTTTCCAACGATTTAGCCAGATTTCATTGCTCCAGCCGATAGTTTGAATAGCGCTCCAAACGCCGTGCGTAAGATGAAACCACAACGCGCCGTACCATACCAAATAGGCGATAACTACCCAAGTATGAGAGAAATAGTAGGCGATAAACGCCGCACCGTCGGTCGTAGAAATAGTTTTACCGCCGCAGAGGGTCGCTTCTTCGTGACCCAGCAGTTCGGTAAACATCATGTTGTACCAGAACTGGCTCAGGTGCAGCAGCAAACCGCCACAGATAATCAGCCCGATAACGAACATGTTTTGAGAAGCCCAGCTGACGCCTTTGGGACGCGCACCGACCGCATACCGGTCTGCACCGCGAGCCTTACGATTTTGAAGCGTCAGCAGCAAAGCATAACAAAAGTGTAGCGCAATAAGTCCGGCCAGCAACATCGTCGCCGCTACCGCATACCAGTTTGCGCCCAGCAGCGAGCAGATCATGTTGTACGCTTCAGCCGATAATACCGCCGCTACATTCATGGACAAATGAAATAATAGGAACAGCACGAGCGCTACGCCCGAAATGCTCATCACTAATTTCCGTCCGATAGAAGAACGAATCAACCACATAAGATTTTAATTTTTAAATGTTTATATTAATTTTATCTATAATTTTTCCTGAAAAAAGCGCCTATTTGCGCCGCAAAGATAGTATAAATTTTTGAGATTATACACAATT
>JAITHS010000169.1 GCA_031279875.1 Tannerella sp. | reverse complement strand
ATTAAAGCATATTTGCTTTTGCATTTTGCTCTTGAAATCTATAAAATTCATCTTAATTCTATTTTGCTGCAAAAATACAACTTTTTAGAATCAAAACAAAATTTTATTTCTTTTTTGCTTCAATCTAAAAGATACCTGCGCAAAAACGTTTGTAGCGGTTTAAGTGCAGGAGCGGTTAAGTCCCATATTTTGGCGTTTTTAAAGTTACGGTTTGGGTCTTTGATGCTATTTTTTTTCTCTATGGTGTCGCCGTGCAAGACTTCCAAGTATGCGTATATCTTACTTTTCTTTGCGGGAACAGTCAATGGGTTTACGGTACAACCGGTTTTGGTAGGCAGGCAGTTTTCAAACTTATTCCAGCAGTCAAACACCGGCTCGTTCTGAGGGTTGATGATTTGCTCTAACAAGTCTTCCAAAGCACCATCATCGCGGTCATTCGGAAATAGAAACAGTTCGAAATCAAGACTATATAATGCCTTCCATGCTTCTATATCGGCTTTTCGCGTTGTGAAACCGCCTTTAGTATCCGGTTTGTCGGCGTCAAATATAACAAGGTTTTTGACGCCCTGCTGTGTGTTTTCTTTCATTTTTTCACGAAAAGTGGCGCCACCGTCGCTACTCAAAACTTTCCACCCGTTTGTTGACGTGATACAATCCAATTTTTTGATACCTCCCTGTCTGTTCTTTTCAGCGTTCAAAGACATACCAAAAGCGGCTTCTATGGTAATCGTGCAGCAATTTTCTGTCTGCATCTCCTTCTACGAATATTTGAAATTTTCCCATCAGCGTATCTCCATATCGTTTTCAAGAGCCAAATCCAAGCCGTCGTATGAGCGGACGTATGATTGGTAGCCTTCTTTTTGAGTGTTTACAATGGTAAAAATTTTAACGCTATCCCGCATGGCTGAATATGCGTTTTGTTTCAACACATTTGTCAGTGATTGAAGCATTTCTAAACTATGGGTGGTGATAAACAGCTGGATATTAGCCGATTGCGACAAAGAAAACAGTGTTTGCCACATAAGTTGCTGAGATTCATGGTGCAAACCGTTTTCAATCTCATCTATAAGACAGATTAAGTGTTGCTCTTTGTTGGCGGCAATAGTTGCTGCTATTTGGAGGAAACGTCGAACACCGCCGCCCATCAGCCGCAACGGAGTTCTTTCGGAAATGCCCTCTTTATCAATGTATAAGCCATCCTGCAAGACGTACAAACCTTTGATTTTAGGGTCTAAATGGTTAAGTAACTCATTTAGAATATGTTCTTTACGGGCAACGAATAATGATTTTAGTTGGTCAGCCAAACCTATGTCGGCATTTTCCGAATCCGGCGTTAGAAAAGAGGATATTATATCTTCCTGATAATTAGTACTTAAAGTTTGCTTTATTCCGTTATGCTCAAATCGAAAACCTGTTTTGAACTTTTTTGTCTGATAATGTGCATTTTTTACTGTAAAAGAAAAATCTAAGCCCGACAATTCTTTTGCAGGTATTAATGACAAGGACGACGAACCGTTGTGCGCATTTGTATCGGCTTTTGTGCTGACCTCATTCTGTTCAAACGCAGGGATTATTTCCAACTTTCGGGTCGAGCCTTGAGCAAAAATGCCTGAAATTGAAGGTCTGTTAGCGGTTTCAAGATTGTGAAAGATGTATTTAAGAGTAGCCTTGCTGACGGGTATCCCTCTCATAAGGTTGATATTCAACGATAAAGAAGGATTAGATATGCCTGAAAGTAAAAAAATAGCTTCCAGAACAGAGGTTTTACCGCAGTTGTTCTTTCCCAACAGCACGTTGATGTTGGAAAATCCCTGAATATCAAGGTTATCAAAACCGCGAAAGTTTTGTATGTTGAGAGATTCTATCTGTACCATATTTCGCTAAAATTTGCTGCAAAGATACATTTTTTTTTTGAAAGTTATTTCTTTTTTGCTTCAATATGGGCGCGTGATTTTTCAATATGGGCGCGTGATTTGCTTTGGGTAACAACATATACTCCAAGGAAAATCAATCCGGTAGCGATGCCTTTGCGCCAGCCGAATGCGTCCATGCCGATTATTACCGCTATCAGCGACGATACGACTGGCTGTACGTAATTATACATGCTGACGATTGTAGGACGCAAGTATTTTTGTCCTATCGGAACAAGAAAATAACAGAGAAAAGTGGCTATAAATACAACATATAATGTTGATAACCAAATATTTGCCGAAATATCCGCAAAATTGATTTCTATCACTCTATGCAGGCAAAACGGCAAACTGCATACGGTAGCATAGAGAAACATCCATTTCATCAGCGTAACGGGTGAGTATCTCATTATCAGCGGTTTAAAGGCAGTAAGATAAATTACGAACGAAAGCGTGCTTGTAAGTATCAGCATGTTGCCGGGCAGTGAAGACGACTGTTCGGTGGAGTGGATGCCGTTACTGAAAATCAGCAGCAGAGCGCCGCCAACGCCGATAAGTACGCCGATAGCTTTAAGCCATGTGATCGGTTCTTTGAGAAATAGCGCCGCCAGCAACATTGTCATTATCGGTCCGACGGTGTTGATGAGGGCAGCATCGACGGGAGAGGTTATTGCTAATCCGAAACTAAACGTAAACTGATTGATAAACAGCCCCGTCAATGACGCCGGAAAGAGCAGCAACATGTCGCGACGCGATACTTTTTCGCTCGGCAAAAAGAGCGATAGCAGCCAAAAAGCAGCCAGAGCGCCGATAAAACGAAAAAATGCCATGTCGATAGACGTGATATGCCCGTCGGTGAGTACCGATTTCATTATCGGGATGTTGAGTCCGAAAAGTATGTAAGCCGTAGCAAGCGCGCTGTGTCCTGCCGGATGTTTGTCCGTCATGATCGAAATAAGTGGTTGGATAGCTCTTGAAGGGCGCGTTTTTTGTCGGCCGCTTTGACGAGGATTGAGACGTTGTAGTTGCTGCCGCCGTAGGAAATCATCCTGACGGGGATGTCTTTGAGGGCGTCAACTATTTTGGCTTCAAAGCCGACGTTTTCCCACTCAAAATCGCCTACTACACAGATGATTACCATCTCGCTGTCGATTGTTACCGTGCCGTATTTTTTTAATGTGGCGACGATGTCGTCGAGGTTTTTGCGGTTGTCAACGGTAACTGAAATGCCTACTTCCGACGTTGTTACCATATCTATCGGCGTGTGATAAGTTTCAAAAATCTCGAACACTTTGCGCATAAAGCCTGTTGCGAGCAGCATTCGTCCGCTCTTGACTTTGATTACCGTGATATTATCTTTTGCGGCGACGGCTTTTATTTTTGCCCTTTCCATGTCGTTGGATATAGTTGTGCCGGGCGCGTCGGGCTGCATGGTGTTGAGGAGGCGGACGGGGATATTGTTGACTTTGGCGGGCAGGATGCACGTCGGATGGAGTATTTTGGCTCCGAAATAGGCCAGTTCGGCGGCTTCGTCGAAGTTGAGATGCCTTACGGGGGTTGTGTTCTTAACTACTCGCGGGTCGTTGTTGTGCATTCCGTCGATGTCGGTCCAAATCTGGATTTCTTCGGCATTGATGGCTGCTCCGACGAGAGACGCGGTATAGTCGCTGCCGCCGCGTTGGAGGTTGTCGATTTCGCCGTAAGCGTTGCGGCAAACGAAGCCTTGTGTCAGATATATTTGAATATCAGGGTGTTGCGACAGCAGAGCATTGAGATTGTCTTTAATAAAAACATTATCCGGCTCTGCGTTTTTGTCTATCCGCATATAGTCTAATGCTGGGATGACTACTGTTTTGACGTTTTTTTCGAGCAGATAGAGATACATCAGCCCTACCGACATCATTTCGCCTTGCGATACTATTACACGCTCTTCAAAAAGTGTAAAAAGGTCGATTACTAAAGAACGTATTTGGTTGAATATCCGATTAAGATGAAGTCGTGCTTGGTCTTTGTACTCGGCTGTTTCATACAGTTCGTCGATAACGGCGGAATATTTATCCGACAGGCGGTTGATAGCTTCGTTAGCCGCGTCGTGGTTTTTGCAGTAAATATAGTCGGCTATTTCGAGCAGGGAGTTGGTAGTGCCTGACATGGCTGAGAGGACGACAAATTTTCTGTCGCCGTTGTTGATCAGTTCGGCTACGCTACGTATTCTTGCCGCAGTACCTACCGATGTGCCTCCGAATTTTAAAACTTTCATATATTTTTGGGATGGTTATGAGTTAGTGATTAAGAGATTATTTTCACATTTAACAACAGCCGCCGGATATGACTGAACGATGTTGTAGTTATGCGTTGTCATGATAACTGCCGTACCGCGTTGGCGGATGTCGTGCAGCAGTTGTACTATCTGGGCGCTTGTTTCGGGGTCGAGATTTCCTGTCGGCTCGTCGGCGAGTAATATTTCAGGGTTGTTGAGCAATGCTCGTGCTATGACGATGCGTTGCTGTTCGCCGCCCGACAGTTCGTGTGGCATTTTGTAGCCTTTTGTTTGCATTCCGACAAGTTCGAGAACCTCATCAATGCGTTTTTTGATGTCGTCGGAACTTTTCCAGCCGGTAGCTTTGAGTACAAATTCCAGATTTTTAATTGCCGAGCGGTCTGTCAGCAATTGAAAATCCTGAAACACGATGCCTAATTTGCGTCGCAGAAACGGTATATCGCGGCGTTTTATTTTTTTGAGGTCATAACCGGCTACGAGAGCGGTACCTTTATGAAGTGGTATTTCGCAGTAAAGCGTTTTGAGCAGGCTGCTTTTGCCGGAACCTACTTTGCCGATAACATAGATAAACTCTCCTCGCCGAAGTTGCAGTGAGGCATTGCGCAGGATGATATTTTCTTCCTGACAGACATCTATTTTATCTAAAAAAACAATCAGTTCGTTATCCATATTATTTATGTCTCTTTTTAAGTTCGTCGGCGAGGTCGGCGAGGGTATGTCCTTTGGAGGTGAGCAGCACGATGAGATGATAGAGCAAGTCGGACGCTTCATAGATAAAGCCTTCGTCGGTACCGTTAGTGGCTTCGATGACGGTTTCGACCGCTTCTTCGCCTACTTTTTGCGCCATACGGTTAATGCCTTGTGCAAAAAGTCGGGTTGTATAAGACCCTTCGGGACGTTCTTTGTAGCGCTTGGTAATAAAATCCTGCAAGTATTGCAAGAAACCGATACTTTCACCGGTATCTTCGCCGAAACATGTTGCCGAGCCGGTATGACACGTCGGGCCGTCGGGTATGGCCTTTATTAAGAGCGTGTCGTTATCGCAGTCGGATGTTATGCTTACGACGTTAAGAAAGTTGCCGCTCGTTTCGCCTTTAATCCAGAGTTGTTGTTTGGTACGGCTAAAAAATGTAACTTTCTTGCTTTCAACCGTTTTGTTATAAGCTTCTGCGTTCATAAAGCCGAGCATCAATACTGCACCGGTATGAGCATGTTGTATGATTGCGGGTATCAAACCGCCTGATTTATTGTAATTAAGTTCCATTTTAATGTTCTAATTTACGATTTTCACCGTTTTTCAACATGCAAAAGTACGTCAAATTTTTGAACTTCGCAATTTTTTTTTCGATTTTTTCAAGAAAAAAGCAAAAAAGGCGCGTCTATTTGAAAAATATTCTTTACTTTTGCGGCAAATTTTATGACAAGAAATATTATGAAAAAAGTATTTTTAATCGTTATGACGGCAGTCGCACTATTGTCGTGTAAGAAGGAAAAACCGAATTTGCAGACGTATTCGGGCTTGAAAACTAATGATTTTGTTGCAAAAGTTGACGGCAAAGCAACGGAACTCTTCATCCTGCGCAACAATCCCGGACTTGAAGCCTGCATCACAAACTACGGAGGACGGTTAGTATCGCTGATGGTACCCGACAGGGGCGGCGCTCTTAAAGACGTCGTTCTCGGATACGGCAGCATAGCAGAATATCTGGCTTCGGACGGTAATTTCGGAGCGCTCATAGGTCGATACGGCAACCGTATCAAAGACGGCAAATTTACTATCGACGGCAAAGAATATGATTTGCCTAAAAATAATTTCGGACACTGTTTGCATGGCGGGCCGCAAGGTTTTCACACAAAAGTCTGGGATGCAGAAAAAATCAACGCCCAAACACTTAAACTCACTTATCTGTCGAAAGACGGCGAAGCAGGCTTTCCGGGTAATCTGAAAGTTATGGTTACATACACTCTGCGCGACGATAACGCTCTTGATATCAGGTATGAAGCAACAACCGACAAGCCGACGGTAGTAAATCTTACCAATCACAGTTATTTCAACCTGTCGGGCAATCTCGGTACGCAAATATTAGACCATTACATACTTATTAATGCCGACAGTTATAATCCCGTTGATTCGACACTTATTCCGCTCGGCATTGCGCCCGTCGATTCTACTCCGATGGATTTGCGCAAGGAACTGCATTATATCAGAGAATATATCAACACTCCGTTTGAACAACTCAATATCGGTAAGGGATATGACCACAACTGGGTGCTTAACACCGGCGGCGATATAAGCAAGAAAGCAGTTCAGGTTTATAGTCAGGAAAGCGGCATAGTACTCGACGTTTACACCACAGAGCCGGGTATTCAGTTTTACAGCGGCAATTTCATGGCGCCGACCGAGAAAGGCAAAAACGGTATATTATATATCCATCGCGGCGCGTTATGCCTTGAAACACAGCATTTTCCCGACAGTCCTAACCAATCGTCATTCCCTTCTACCGTTTTGCGACCGGGAGAAACATACACCAGCCAATGCGTTTACATGTTTAAGACCGACGCCCGTAAATAGAGGGTGTCAAAACCGCAAAAAATGGAAGTAATACTAATAATCGGTCTGATAATACTCAACGGATTGCTTTCGATGGCTGAAATAGCGCTCGTTTCGGCACGTAAGGCGCGTTTGGAGACGATGGTGAAAAAAGGTAAAAAAACGGCTTTAAAAGCCCTCGAACTGTCGAAAGAGCCAAACAAATTTCTGTCAGCCATTCAAACCGGCATTACGCTAATCGGAATCCTTACAGGTCTGTTTTCGGGCGAAGCCTTTGCCGCAAATCTGGCACAGATTCTGTCTCAAATACCTGTTATTGAACCGTATTCGCTCGCAGTATCGAAACTGATGATTGTTATCGCCGTAACATATCTTACGATAGTGATAGGAGAGTTGGTGCCAAAACGTATCGGGATGTCGTTTGCCGAAAGTACGGCTATCTTTTTTGCCAAGCCGTTGACATGGTTTGCTACTATTACGGCTCCTTTTGTGTGGATACTGTCGAAAAGTACGCAGGGAGTAGTCGCAATGTTTGGCCTCAACAATGCTTCGGCAAACAACCGCGTTACCGAAGAGGAAATAAAAGCCGTTGTACATGAAGGTTTTGAAGGCGGAGAAGTAGAAGAAGTAGAGCAGGACATAGTAGAACGTGTCTTTCATCTCGGAGACCGAACCGTTGGCAGCATCATGACGCATCGCAGCGAAATAGTATGGATAGATACTGCCGATACAGCCGCCGAAATACGTAACAAAGTGAAAACCAAACTGTTTAATACATATCCCGTTGTTACAGGCAAATTTGACAATATTCAGGGGGTTGTGTTTCTCAAAGAACTGTTCGGATATATCGATGATGATGATTTTCTGCTCTCAAAAATAATTCGTCAGGCACATTTTATTCAGGAAAACATGAGCGTGTATAACGCTCTGGAACAGTTTCGTCAAGCAAAAGTCAAATACGGAATAGTTACCGACGAGTTCGGCAGTATTCAAGGTATCGTTACGCTCAAAGACATCGTTGACGCTCTCATCGGCGAAATAAACGAACATGACGAAAAACCCAATATAGTGAAACGTCGAGACGGTAGCGTTCTCGTTGACGGACAGTGTTCGTTTTACTCCTTTTTGGAATATTTCGATATGGAATATCTCTACGAAGAAAACGACTACAATACATTGAGCGGATTAATACTCGATATTCTCGAACGGGTGCCGAAAACAGGAAATACTTTTCAATGGAAAGATTTTGATTTTGAAATAGTCGATATGGACGGCGCACGGATAGATAAAGTGCTGGTAAGCAGGCGAGTGGTTAGTGGTTAGTGGTTTCGGCAACAACCCTTGTATGCGGTGTAATCAAGTGTCGTCCCATGCGGGACTATTGTTGATATGACTCCTCTCACCGGAGACTAAAGTCACCGGTTAATAAAGTGTCGTCCCTGCGGGACTTCGTAATTAGTGCTCGTCATTGGTAGGAACGAAGCAATCCGGAAAAAAGAGCGTAGGATTGCTTCGTTCCTTATAATGACGTGGTACCTTCTGCTTTCTGCCTTCTGCCTTCGC
>JAITHS010000091.1 GCA_031279875.1 Tannerella sp. | reverse complement strand
GCGGGACTGCCGTCCCGTTTAGTAACTTTCAGAGCGTAAAGTTCGTAAAACTGCTCGTTTTCGTCGCGCGATTTTACTGCCCAGCGGAAGAAAACGTCCGACGGCAACACTTCCTTAACTTGACGCAATTGCAGCAGACTGTCTATTTTATCCATGTTATGCTTGCTTGCAACGCCTACAACCGGTCCGGGAACAATCTGTCCGTTATAGATGTTGGGCGTCAGGAGAGCAAACAGCGGGTGCAGTTTCGCAAAATCGGCATCCGACTGGGCTATTTCGGGATTGTCGGCATTTAACTGTTCGAGCAGCGAATCCGCAGCGGCTGTTTCTGTTTTCGCCGGATCAATGTTTGTTTGTTCTGTTTGGCTGTTTGGCGTTTCGCCTGCCGTAGCCGCTGCCGTTTCGTCGGCCGTAGCCGGTTTTTCGACAGCCGCCGCCGCTTCCGCTTCATTCATTTTGGCAAGAACATCATCTGCCTCTACAATTTTCTGATAAATTTCCGCAAGGTTGTGAGTCTCCCAAAATTCGAGGTTTGCGCTGCCTTGCAGCAGTTTACGTACACGGTCGGGTTCTTTTACGCCCGGCAGTTCAACGAGGATGCGGCCGTCGGTTTCGAGCCTCTGAATATTCGGAGACACAACGCCGAAACGGTCTATGCGGGTACGTAATACATTAAATGAATTGTCGATAGCGCTCTGAAATTCGGCACGGATAACCTTAATGACGTCGGCGTCGGTACTTGACGCATTGAGCCTGTCTTTAAGCTCGAATGTCCGGAACAGCCCCGACAGAGCTGCGCCGGGGGCAAGTTTATGATACTCTTCGACGAAAAGGTCGATAAAATTACTTTGGCTGTTAGCCTGTCTCTTGAAAGCGGCATCAAGGGCGGCGTTAAAATTAACATCCGTATTGTTGCCTGACAATGAGCGAATTACATCGGCTACATTGAGTTCGAGGATAACGTTCATGCCGCCTTTGAGGTCAAGACCGAGCGTAATTTCATTTTCGCGGCACTGTTTGAGCGTATAGCCCAGCCACACTTTTTTATTTGCCAGAGAATCAAGATAATAGTTCTCTTTGGTGGCGTCTCCGCCGGCGTATGCGTCTGCCTCGCTATTATATTTGCCTGTTACTATCGAAAACGATAGATAATACAGACATACAAGCCCCAGCAAAATCGCAAATACTCTTACAAATCCTTTGTTTTGCATTGATTACTATGTATTTATATTATTAATTTATAAAAATTTTCGGTTTTCAGGGCGCAAAGATAGTCATTTTTTTTGACTTTATACTGTTTTTTCGTGTTTTTTTTGAAAATACTTTCGCTATAAACATAAATTAAAAAAGTTTTTGAATTATTAATATACAACTTATTAAAATTTTCACTAAAATTGCACCCCGAAAAACGAAAAAAATATATATAAATTACTAATTTTTGAAATTATGTCGATACGTGAATTATTGATTAAATCGAAGATTACCACAGTATTGTGGTCTATTGTTTTAAGTTGTTCGGCGTTGACGGCTTTTGCTTCGGCAAGCCTTTATACGCCCTATACTCATGTTGCTGTAGCTCCGGGTCAAAGTGTAGATTATACTATTGACCTCATCAATCGCAGCGGCGCTACCAGCAACGACGCTATCAGCGTTACGGGTTTCCCCCAAGGATGGCGTTATACTCTAATTTCAGGCGCTTATACAGCGAAAAGTATTGCTGTGTTGAACGGCGAAAAAAAGACGCTGACACTCAAAGTAGAAGTGCCTTATCAGGTGGAAAAAAACACCTATAAGTTTTATGTGCGCGCAGGCTCGTCGGTACTCGAACTGGCTATCGACGTAACGGAGAAAGGCTCTAACGAAAGTGAGTTTTCGACGGCACAGCCCAACATGCAGGGCAATGCCAACTCTACTTTTACCTATCGCGCATCACTTAAAAACCGCACGGCACAGAAGCAACTCTACGCTATGATGTCGGATGCGCCGCGCGGGTGGAGTGTTACGTTCAACGTTGAAGGTCGCTCCGTAACGTCGGTCGAAATGGAAGCCAACACGAGTAAGGACATTCAAATCGACCTCAAACCGTCGTCTCAAATTGGCGCCGGCAGTTACAAAGTGCCTTTGCGAGCCGTTACAGGGGCTACTTCCGCCGCTCTCGAACTCGAAGCCGTCGTTACAGGCTCCTACGAGATGCAGTTTTCGACGCCTACCGGCTTGGTAAGCGATAAGTTGAACGCCGGCGGCAAACGTCAAATACAAGTCGTAGTGCGCAATACCGGCTCTTCCGACCTTACGGCTATACAGTTGAAATCGCAGGCTCCCGCCAAATGGGAAGTAACCTACGACCCTACTCAAATTGATAAGTTAGCGCCCGGCGCCGAAGCAACTGCTTATGCTACAATACGTTCCGACCGCCGCGCTATTCCGGGCGATTATATCGTCAATCTTGACGCCTCAACGCCCGAAACATCATCTAAAATAGCGTTGCGCATAACAGTCAAAACGTCTGCTATATGGGGCTGGCTTGGTTTCCTTATCATTGTCGCAGCCCTCGCTGGCGTCGTTTATCTGTTCAGGAAATACGGAAGGAGGTAGCAGTATGACGGCTGAAACTGTTATCGAATTAGTCGAACTGACTAAAATGTACAAGACTTTCACGGCTGTTGACCATATCAATCTGACCGTTCACAGAGGAGATATTTTCGGCATGTTAGGACCTAACGGCGCCGGAAAATCAACGACGATACTGATGATGCTCGGACTTACTGAGCCTACATCAGGCACGGCGGCTATCTGCGGCGTCAATCCCGTCGGCAACCCGATAGGAGTAAAAAAGATTGTAGGATATTTGCCCGAAGACGTCGGCTTTTACGATGATATGACCGGTCTTGAAAACATCGTTTATACAGCACGATTGAACGGTTTTGCCGAAGATGTGGCGCGTATCAAAGCCTGTGCGCTGCTCGAAAGGGTAGGGCTTAAAGACGATGTAAAGAAGAAAACCGGCAAATATTCCAAAGGAATGCGTCAAAGGCTCGGTCTGGCAGACGTCTTGATTAAAGAGCCGCAGATTATCATCCTCGACGAGCCTACTACCGGCATTGACCCGCAAGGCGTGCGCGAGTTTCTCGACCTCATCGCCGAACTGCGCGACGAACACGGACTGACTATCCTCTTTTCGTCGCATAACCTTCATCAGGTAGGACAAATAGCCGACCGCGTAGGCATCTATCGTAAAGGACGTTTGGAAGCCGTCGGCAATATCCCCTCTCTGTCGCAACAACTATTCGGCGACACAGGCCATAATCTCGAAGATGTCTATAACCGCTTTTTTGAAGGAGGAAAAGAATGATGAAAAAGAAAATAATAAGATTCTGTAAAGGGAACCTCCAAAAATTGATTTTTTCGAGGCCTGCGACTGAGGAAAAAGCGGAGTTTACTGACGTAAATGAGCATTTTGACGAAGGAGCAAAACGAAGAAAAAACAATTTTTCGAGGTCCCCAATAATTTTTGGCACGGTTTTTGTAATATTGAGTGTAACATATTTATTGATAACATCCGATTTTTGAGGGCGTTGAATTATTCGATAAAGGAGAATTATAATTTTCCTACGGAACGAAATTCATATATAAATTAAATAAAGTAAAATTATGACGTTTAGCATTTTTAAAAAAGTAATTATTTTAATGGTTGTCGTGTGGGGATGTAACCCGGTTTTCGGACAACAAAGTTTCAGTATTAACAGTGTTCAAAGCAGAACACAGGCGCTTGAAC
>JAITHS010000001.1 GCA_031279875.1 Tannerella sp. | reverse complement strand
GCTCTCCGCATGTGAAGGACCTGCGGGTCGAGACGGGCTTGACGGTGAAGGCGCCAACTGGTTCGTCAAAAATTATCAGGTTAAATCAAACCAGTGGCAATTAATCGGCGGCCAGAACGACCTCAATTCCTACTGGCAAGCAGAGGTTGTAATCCCCGAACTGACAAAGTTTGTCTATGAAAAAGGCAATGTATTTTGTTACATGTTTCAGAATCCGGACGGAAATACCGAAGTTCAAACGCTGCTGCCCTTTGTTGTGCCTTACGGACAAATTAAAAACGGTAACGAGTACATCTGGACGGAAACTTACGCCTGCGATTTTACCGTCGGGTCGGTAATGTTTTACGTCAATTACAGCGACTTTATGACAAGCAATCGCCCTCTCGATGCCACTTTTAGAGTTGTATTTAACTGGTAATCAATGATACGGGACAATTTTGAAATGTTCGCCAAAACCCTGTACGGATTTGAAGACACACTTGCCGACGAACTAACGACGCTTGGTGCAACAGATGTCCGTAAAGGCACGCGAATAGTATCATTCTGCGGCAATAAGGCATTGTTGTATAAGGCAAACTTTATGTGTCGCACGGCTCTTCGGATACTCAAACCGATAGCAGATTTCAAAGTAAAAGACGAAGATGATATTTACCGGCGAATAAAAGCGCTCGACTGGGAGCAGTATTTGACTGTCGATAAGACGTTTGTGATTGACTCGGTAGTCTATTCCGACATTTTTAAGCATTCCAAATACATAGCGTTCAGAACCAAAGACGCCATAGCAGACAGGTTTAGCGAGAAATTCGGCAAACGCCCGTCGGTAAATGTCAACAACCCCGATTTATACATCAACGTTCACATCTCGCATGACGTATGTACGGTGTCGCTCGACAGTTCGGGCGAAAGTCTTCATCGTCGCGGATATAGGACGGCGGCCGGTTTAGCGCCTCTTAATGAAGTTCTTGCGGCAGGAATGATACTTAAAACCGGCTGGCGAGGCAATTCACACTTCATTGACCCGATGTGCGGTTCAGGCACTCTGCTCATCGAAGCGGCTCTGATAGCGCGCAACATACCGCCGGGCATATTCCGCAGAGAGTTTGCTTTTGAGCGATGGAACGATTTTGACCGTGATTTGTTTGAAAACATCTACAATGACGATTCCAAAGAATGCGATTTCAAATACAAATGCTACGGCTCGGATATTTCACCAAAAGCTATCGAAACAGCTCGCGAAAACGTCGCTAATGCCGGACTGAATAAGTATATCGAACTGTCAGTCAAGTCAATAGCCGACTATCAAGAGCCGCCCCGTCCCGGATTTATGGTTACCAATCCCCCTTACGGCGAACGTGTTAAGGTTGATGACGCCATACAACTTTATAACCAACTCGGCGAGCGCCTCAAACACGTTTTTACCGGCTATGACGCATGGATATTAAGCAACAGCAAAGATTATTTCAATGCTCTCGGTCTGCACCACAAGCAACGAATCCCGATGCTTAACGGCGAAATAGAATGCGAATTTCGACATTATGACATTTACGAAGGAAAAAAGAAAGATAAATTATGAATATTTTGATAACAGGCAGCGGCGGCAGGGAACACGCTTTGGCATGGAAAATATCACAAAGCGCCAAATGCAAGCGGCTCTTTATAGCACCCGGTAACGCCGGAACGCAACAGTGTGGCAATAACGTCAATATCAAAGCAGACGATTTTGCCGGTATTAAAGATTTTGTGCTTCAAAATGATATACATATCGTAGTAGTAGGCCCCGAAGACCCGCTCGTAAAAGGTATTACGGATTATTTCGCTGACGATGAGGCGCTTCGTAACATACCCGTGATAGGTCCGAGCAGCTCCGGCGCAAGATTGGAAGGCAGCAAAGATTTTGCGAAAGCGTTTATGATAAGGCATAATATCCCAACGGCTCGTTATCAGACATTTACAGCCGACGAAGCAGATAAAGGCATCGCTTTTCTCAACACTTTGCAACCTCCATACGTACTCAAAGCCGACGGTCTTGCAGCCGGCAAAGGAGTGTTGATAATCAACACTTTGGAAGAAGCCGTAGAGCAGTTGAAGAATATGCTCGGCGGTATGTTCGGCGACGCGAGCGCCAAAGTCGTCATAGAAGAGTTTATGAAAGGCATAGAATGCTCAGTTTTTGTAATGACGGATGGCGTTGATTATAAGATACTTCCCGTAGCCAAAGACTACAAACGCATCGGCCATGGCGACACAGGACCAAACACCGGCGGTATGGGCGCCGTTTCGCCCGTTACGTTTGCCGACGATGTTTTTATGAAAAAGGTAGAAGAAAGAATTATCAAACCGACCGTTAACGGATTGAAAGAAGAAAATATTGATTATAAGGGATTTATATTCATCGGACTTATTAATGTTGAAGGCGAGCCGAAAGTAATAGAATACAATTGCCGTATGGGAGACCCTGAAACAGAGGTTGTTATGTTGCGCATTGAGAGCGACATCGTTGATTTGCTCGAAGGAATTGCCAACGGCGACCTTTCCCGCCGCGAGTTGAAAGAATCTCCGCAAACAGCCGTAACTGTTATGCTTGTAAGCGGAGGCTATCCGGGCGATTATAGCAAAGGTAAGGAAATAACAGGTCTTTGTGATGTTGTTGACAGCGTTGTTTTTCATGCCGGAACCGTTGAGCAGGGCGACAAAACGCTAACAGCCGGAGGTCGCGTCATAGCCGTCAGTTCATACGGAGCAAATAAAGACGAAGCCTTACGCAAGTCATACGCTAATGCCTTGAAAATCAATTTCGAGGGCAAATATTTCAGACACGATATCGGCTTTGATTTATAACAAATGAGCATCAGGGAAGTTCACAAAAAGAGGAAGTCGTTGTCAGGCAAACCGACGATTGTATTGACTTTTTTTGCCTGTCTTGCCTGCTGGCTCACAAGTTATTTTTACCTTGTCGGCTTCCCCGCATCCGCAGGCACAGCCGTATATCCGCTGTGGAATTTGATGTTAGATTTCCCCGCCAATCCAACGGTCGCTTACTTATTAGGCGTCATATTATCGATTACAATAGCCTTTGTTATTCAGCATATTAACGATACCGACATGATTGTCGGCGAACGAACTAATCTGCCGTTTACGCTTTTTTCGCTCATGGCAGCGGCGGCTTACGGCATGCATCCGTTTAACGAGGCTTCGATAGCGCTCTTGCTGCTTGTTCTTGCAGTCAATTCGCTGTTTAAATCTTATCAAAAGCCCGAATCTACCGGCAGCATGTTTAATGCGGGGGTGTATATTGCGGTGGCAAGCCTTTTTGTACCGCGAATGCTGTGGTTCATACTGCTGCTGTGGATGGGAATGTATCGTTTTAGTATGTTCAATATCAAGACTTTTGCTGCATCGTTGACGGGCGTTGGCTCAACTTTTTTGCTGCTGTTCACCGTTTGTCTCATGATTGACGATTGCTCAATTGCGACGTCGCTTTTTTCCTCTCTCATCGACTTTGAAGTATATACTTTCGAGATGTATCACATCGGATTGTCGGCAGTTATATTGCTGACAATTATCGCATTTTTGTTTATCAGCGCCGATGCGTTCAACAACTCCGTCCGCGTGCGCCAGATGAGGTTTTTTATGGCAAACATGACGTTCTTCATCGGTTTGATGATAGTACTGTATAAAAACGATTACGACACTTTTTCGGCCGCACTTTTTATCCCGTCAAGCATTTTAATTGCCTGTTTTATAGAGAGTTTGCGGTTTTATATGCGTTTTATCGCTTATTATTTGTTTATTACGTTCGGTTTACTGTTTTATTTCTACGGACTATGGAATTTCTGACCGAATATGGCTATATCGGCGTTTTTATCGCCTCATTTCTTGCTGCTACGATATTGCCGTTCAGCTCAGAAGTAGTCCTCACCGGCGTCATACTCGGCGGCGGCTCCTACTGGCAATGTATTATCGCTGCTACGGCCGGCAATTTTCTGGGCGGAATGACATGTTACCTGATAGGAATGCTCGGCAAAGTGGAATGGATAACGAAGTATTTGCGCATGGATATCAACAAATTAGAACGTATCCGAAACTGGATAAAAAACAAAGGCGCATGGATAGGATTTTTTGTTTTTTTACCCGGCGTCGGCGATTTCATAGCCGTAGGATTAGGTTTTATGCGCGCAAACATCTGGATGGTAGCCATATACATGCTTCTGGGCAAAGCGTTGAGATATTGGGTGTTGATGGAAATAGTTATGGCGGGGATTGGGAGTTGAGAGTTGAGAGTTGAGAGTTGAAAATTACGAATTAAAAATTACGAATTACGATATGGTATGCGTTAATTCGTAATTTTTAATTCGTAATTCGTAATTCTTAATTTTTTTATCTACCTTTGCGGTGATTTTAAACATAAAATTCAATGAGCGCTAACACTCCTTATCTTGTTTTTTCGGGTACTAAAACCCGCTATTTGGCAGAGAAAATCTGCTCTTCAATAGGTTGTCCGTTAGGACAGATGAATATTCAACATTTTGCCGACGGCGAGTTCTCGGTCTCTTACGAGGAATCGATACGCGGCAGAGACGTCTTTCTGGTGCAGTCAACGATGCCCTCGTCCGACAATCTGATGGAACTCTTGCTGATGATTGACGCTGCCAAGCGTGCGTCGGCCAACTCTATCATCGCCGTTTTACCGTATTTCGGCTGGGCAAGGCAAGACCGCAAAGACAAACCGCGTGTCTCTATCGGAGCCAAATTAATTGCCGATATTTTGGGCGTTGCCGGCATTAATCGCGTGATAACCATGGACTTGCATGCCGACCAGATACAAGGCTTCTTCAACGTTCCGGTTGACCATCTTTATGCCTCATCAGTGTTTCTTCATTATATCAAAAACACATTGCCGTTAAGCAATTTAGTCATGGCAACGCCCGATGTTGGCGGCACCAAACGCTGCAGCAGCTATTCCAAATATTTGGAAACGCCGATGGTGATATGCCACAAAACACGACAAAAAGCTAATGAAGTTGCCGACATGCACATCATCGGCGAGGTTGAAGACAAAGACATAGTGCTTATCGACGATATCGTAGATACGGCGGGGACTATCACAAAGGCGGCCGATTTGATGATGAACAACGGCGCACGCTCGGTACGGGCTATGGTAAGCCATGCCGTAATGTCAGACCCCGCTACCGAAAGAGTTGAAAAATCAGCTCTCAAAGAGATGATTTTTACCGATTCGATACCTTATGACAAATCGCGTTGCAGCAAAGTAACCGTTTTGTCGGTTGCAGACATGATTGCAGAATCAATCCGCCGAGTATGTCATAACGAATCTATTAGTTCGCTATATACAATTAAATGAGAAATCAGTTTATCTGTTTGATTGTTTGGATCGCGGCGCAGTCGATGTCGGCGCAGATTACGGGAAGGGTCGTTGACCGCGCAGACAATACGCCGGTAAGTTTTGCAAACGTCATACTTTACAATGCGGGCGACAGTACGGCAGTAGGCTTCACCGCTTCCGATGATGACGGTAATTTCAGCCTTACATGCAAAACGACCGGACAATATTATCTTACAATCACTTTTACGGGATATAAATCACACAAATCCAAGCCGATTAATATTGAAGCGTTACCGCATAAACTGCCGGATATTTTTATAGAAGAAGATGAACAGCAACTTTCGGAAGTTGTTGTTACGGGGCGTAAACGACAGATTATATACAAGTTAGACCGTCAAGTGATAGAAGCGGCGCAGTTTCTCTCTGCTGCCGGCGGCACGGCTGTTGACATTCTGCAACAAACGCCTTCCGTGCGTGTGGACGCCGAAGGAGCGGTAACGTTTCGCGGAAGCAGCGGTTTCAAAGTCTATATCGATGGTAAGCCCGGCACACTCGACGGAGCAGCAGCATTAGAACAAATATCTGCTACTCAAATAGATAACATCGAAATACTTACTACTCCGTCGGCAAAAAACGAAGCCGACGGCGCTGTCGGCATCATCAATATCAACACTAAAAAAATCAAACATGACGGGATGAGCGGCGGCGTCAATCTGATGGGCAGTACGGCAAAGTCGCGCAGTATCGATTTTCTCCTTGCACTTAAACGTAAACGCTTTGTGTGGCAACTCTCCGGCGAAGCGTCATTGCGCTATGTGTTAAGCGATTATGACCAAACCAAAACTATTATAACGCCTGACGTGCGAACTGTTGACCGTTCGACCGGCGACCGCGAAAGGCATGTCGGCAATTATTACCTCCGCTCTTCGTTCGATTTTTTGACGGACAACACCGTCTGGAATGTAGCTTTTACCGGTGGTTATCGAGACCGTTGGCGCGGCGGAGCATTGCATTACGAAGATACTTACGATACCGTCGCAACCGGCAACACGGCGACAGGCTCGTTTAACGGCAAAGATTTCGTTCATCTCTACGAATATCAGTGGCGCGGAGACCTCGGCGTAGAGCATAATTTTCAAAACCGCAAAGGGCATAAACTGACCTCGTCGCTGTATATGCTCAAAGAAACGCAGGCGATGGAGCATTTCCGAACCGACCTGTGGGATATGAACGGTAATCAAGTTCAGGGACATCGGGCTTATGAATATGAATATCGTCTTGAAGGTCAGGCAAAAGCCGATTATGTGTTGCCGCTTGATAACGAAACAGGCAAGTTTGAAGCCGGCTATCAATTGTTTACTTACACCGAAGACGGCGACTACCGGATAAATATCTACGAGCCTGCCGTCGGCGATTTTGTGTATCGGAATGACCTCTACAACGACTATCTTTTCAGACGCGATATACACGCTTTATATGCCATGTATTCTGATACTTACGGGCTTTTTAGTTACCAATGCGGACTCCGCGGAGAGTATATCATGCGAAAGTTGGACAATAATCTTAAATGGGCAGTAAATCGCTATCGCAAGTTTGACCTCTTCCCGTCCATACATCTGTCTTACGCCCTCAACGACCGCTCTCAACTGCGTGCCGCCTATACCCGCCGCATCACACAACCGGAACTGTTTTACGTCGAGCCGTACATCGTTTATGTTGATTACAATACCGCACAACAGGGTAATCCGTTTGTTTTGCCTGAATATATCAACTCCGTAGAGGCGGGATATAACATTACTTTCGGCGCTAACGGCGCGAACTCGTTTGCCGCAACGGTTTTTCATCGCGCCCGCCGCGACAAGATTGAACGTCTCAGAGTGCCTTATTATGAGAGCATTACTAAAGATTCTATCGCTAACGTCGGCAACGACTATTCAACCGGCGTAGAACTTATCACGACACTGCAAATGTCGCGTGTCTGGATACTTGATTTCAACACAAGCCTCTACGACTATCGCATCAAAAACCGCTTTAAGGTTGACGATGATACGCAAAGCCTTAACTGGCAGTTGGCGGCAAACAACAATTTCGACTTCGGACAAAATACCCGCCTGCGTGCCGAAGCCTATTACGTCAGCCCGATGGTCAGCACACAAGGGCGCGTAAACGGGTATTTCTACTTTAACCTCGCCGCACGACAACAGTTGTTTGCCCGCCGTCTGACTATCGGACTTACCGCTCACGACGTCTTCGCCACCGCTAAATATATCAACCGTCGCGAAAGCCTCAATATGATTTCACACAGCCGAATATATCCCCGCTCTCCGCTTGTAACAGTCTCATTATCATACTTTTTTAATAACATCGCTAAGAAAGATGTCAAAGTAGCAACAGATTTGTTTGAGGGAACGAACAGGTGAGTTGAGAGTTGAGAGTTGAGAGTTGAGAGTGACTCCCGTTATTTTGACATCAGACTTTGATATCGAAGCAATGCCTCAACATAATAATAATCGGCGTATGTCAGAGGCACATCTACTTCGGATTTGCCCGTCAAATGACCTACCGAATGTTTAAGTATGAAATTACCGTTTGTACCTTTTTCGGCAAAGTATTCGGGCGACGACAAAGTACGTATCTGACGTTCG
>JAITHS010000344.1 GCA_031279875.1 Tannerella sp. | reverse complement strand
TCCTGCAAAGATAATGCCCTGCGGCTCGCACAAGAACGTTACAGCGATACCGAAATGGCAAAAGATTTGGGAAAAATATATGAGGAGTTGAGAGTTGAGAGTTGAGACCGCTGTTCGGACAAGGTTACTACCTTGTCTGCTCTATCTACGCAGGCTCTGCCTGCCTTGTCCGAACGGCGAAAGTAATGACGGTACCCAAAACCCTTGCAGTGGTTTTAAACCCTGCAAGCGGTTTGCAGAAAGCAGAAAGCAGAAGGTATCATGTCATTGGTAAGGTACAAAACGACTTTATGGACAGATACTGAACAATATGCAAACAATATGCAAACAATAAGACATTACTGCCAGAAACGACTTTCAAAAATTTTTTCAGCATTTTGGCCGAGAATACAGCAAAAAATACTATCTTTGCGTTTTTAAAATATTAAGAACATGAAAAAAGACAACATCTCACGTCGTGAATTTCTGACGACCAGCGCAGCGGCAGTCGGTGCGTTGACGGTAGTGCCGTCGCACGTCATTTCGGCAAGCGTCGGAGCAGCACGCAAAAACGGCTTGGTGGCGCCAAGCGACCGCATTACTCTTCTACATATCGGCTGTGGAACAGAAGGTCATCACGAAATCTACGGTCTGCTAAAAGCTCCCGCTATTGAAATAGTCGGTGTTGCCGACCCTAACCGCGAAAGTTATGACTACCGCGATTGGAGTCCGAACGGATTGGCTAATAATATCCGCAAACTGATTGGCGAACCAGACTGGAAACCGGATATAAAAGGTATTCCCGGCGGTCGAATGATTATGAAAGAAGTCGTAGAAAAATATTATCGGCTTAATCGTAAAAACTACAAAGGAAGTGTTGCGGAAGCGGAAGATTTTCGCGAACTTCTTGATACTCTAAAAGATGTTGATGCCGTCAAAATTATGTCGCCCGACCATCAACATGCTTTTCAGGCGCTTGAATGTATGCGTCGCGGCAAGCATGTGATTATGCACAAACCGCTTGGTAACAAGATGACAGAAGCGATGAAAGTAGTTGACGTTGCACGCGCTTCGACAAAACTGTCAACCCACATGATGGCTTACAACGCTTTCGGCGACGGCAAAGAAATGAATCAAATCAAACGCTGGATTGATGCGGGCGCAATAGGTAAACTAAAAGAAATACACAACTGGACTAATCGTCCGGTATGGCCACAGTATTCCGAAATCCCGAAAGATAAACAGGCTATACCTGATGGCTTTAACTGGGATTTATGGCTCGGACCGGCTCAAATGCGCGACTATCACAACGCATATACCTACATGACGTTTCGCGGATGGTATGAATTTGGCGCAGGCTCGATAGCCGATATGGGCTATTACAGCCTCTGGTCGGTGTTTGACGCCATGAAACTTGACTCCGCAGTGTCGTGCAGCAGCCGTTTCTCGCGAGTTATCGGATTTAATCCTAACAACACGCCACGCACTATCGTCAACGACTATTCTTATCCGATGGCATCAGCATTCCGTTTTGAGGTGCCGTATAAAGACAAAAGCGGCTCCGTAATACTGCAATGGCATGACGGAGGAATGAAACCTCCCGCACCCGAAGGCTACGAAAACGACGACCTGCCGATAGAAGGGATGATGTTTATCGGTACCGAAGGCGCAATAGTGTCGGGCTTTTTGCGCGAAAAACCTGTAATTGTAGGCGCTCGCGCAAAACAGTTTGCCCACATCACAGGCGAAGCAACAATACCAAACACATACGACGTTATGCCCGACGGTACCGACCGCTGGCTGCAAAATTGGATAGACGGCGTGCGAGGCAAGTCGAAAAATCTCGGCTCTTTTGAGTTTGCCAAAGAAGTTAACGAAACCTTCAATCTCGGTTCGGTATCCCTGATGTGTAACGGCAAGAAACTCCTCTACGACCCCGCCACACGCACCATTACCAACGACGCGGCTGCCAACAAACTGCTTACAAGAGATGTTCGCAAAGGATGGGAGATGTAATAACTATGAAACGAGACGTAAGATTTTTCAACACAACAGGTTTTTGCAACCCTAACGACCACTATATGCTTCCTCCCGAAGACAGGCTTATAGGGGCGCAGCTGCATCGTTATATTAGCGATAAACTATACTGGGTGCTACATGCGCCGCGTCAGACCGGCAAAACGACGTTTCTTATGAGTTGGATGAACGAAATCAATTCGGGCGACGAGGCTGTGTCGTGCTATGTGAGCGTAGAACGGTGTCAAGGCATTATTGATATTAATGTAACAATGCCTGCGATTTGCGAAGCGATAATGAAATATGCCGAAGCATATAATGTTCCTGTTCCGACTATGCCCGAACAAACTCCGGCAGGGATGTTACATGCTATACTTGTTAACTGGGCGCAATTAGTATCTCCAAAGCCGTTAATTGTCCTCTTTGACGAGGTCGATACCCTCGAAGGCGAGACAATGATTAGTTTCTTGCGTCAATTGCGCGACGGTTTTGCAATGCGTGGCGTTGGTACATTCCCCGTTTCTATCGCTTTGGTCGGCATGCGAGACCTCAAAGACTACATCACAGCATCCAAAGAAGGAGTTTTGCCAAACCCCGGCTCGCCATTCAATATCAAAGCAGATTCGGCTTTGATAGGTAATTTCTCACAAGAAGATATTATTAGGCTTTTTGCGCAACATACCGAAGAAACCGGTCAACAAATCACTGCCGATGCCCTTAATTACGTTTGGGAGCAGTCGCAAGGGCAGCCGTGGATAGTCAACAACATCTTCCAAAGGGCTACAATGCGGGTTTTAGATTACAACAATACCGAAACGGTTACTATAAATCATGTTAAAGAAGCGAGACAGCAAATGGTGATAGCTCGCGAGACGCATCTTGATTCACTGGCATACAGACTTGCCGAACCTCGTATCAGACATATCATCGAAACAATTATGACAGGCGATATTGACCCACAATTAGGTCAATTAAATCCTGATGTTCAACTGACAATGGATTTGGGACTTATTAGATGGGATGGTTCAAACGGATTTATAATCTCTAATCCCGTTTATGAAGAAATACTGACACGCTATTTTAACTCCGGATATCATGCCAATCTGCCGCCACCGACTGCGTGGAAATGGCAAAATGACGACGGCTCACTCAATATGGACAATTTGTTGAAAGAGTTTCAGCAATTCTGGCGTCGCCACTCTGAAATATGGGAAGCAAAGGCTGACTATACCGAAGCCTTTCCGCATCTATTGCTGATGGCTTTCCTGCAACGTATTACTAACGGCGAAGGCGACATCAACCGCGAAGCAGCAGCCGGACGAGGACGACTTGACCTCGAAGTAAAATATCACGGTCAAGTTTTTATCCTCGAAATCAAAATCATACATTATTACGACACTCCCAAAACAGTGCAGGCAGAAGGTTTGGAACAGATATGTAACTATCGCCAAACAGTAAACCCAATCGCTCCGGCATACTTAATAATATTCGACCGCCGACCGAAAGCAAAAAAGACATCATGGGATAAACGTATAGGCTGGGATGTAGTTGAAGATATAACTATTGTAAAATGCTGATAATCAAAATAAATTATAATTATGCAAACAAGACGTAAATTTTTCGGAAACATGGCTATCGGGACGGCTGCTATTGCGGCAGCACCCGTTGCAACAATGGCAGCTATGAGCGCACTGCCGACAAACCGCGATGCTTTCAAGCCGATTAGAGTATCAATGCTTTCGTACTCTTTTCACGGCCTCGTAGCCGCGAAGATGATGGATATCTTCCATTTCTTTGAGACATGCCGCTATCGTTACGGTCTCGATGCGGCCGACTTATGGAACGGCATGTTACCGTCGCTCGAAGACGATTTCATCGACAAAGTACATTCAGCCCTCGAAGACAGGCAACTATGCGTGCCTAACATTGCCGTTGACGGCGCACATATCATGGCTTCGGGCAATGACGACGCTGCCAAAATGCGCTCGCTACAAGACCGCTACATGCAAATAGCAAAACGGTTAGGTATCGGTTTTGTACGTTTCGACGCAGGACCGTACATGAGTAACGGCAGAAAAGATGCCGACGGCTGGACTGACGCCGAGTTTGACTATATCGTCAAACGTTACAAAGAGTTGGCACAATATGCCTACGACAACGGCTTCAAGGTCGGCGCCGAAGTGCACTGGGGGCCTGAAAAGGTATGGAAGCACATGGAGAAACTTATCAAAGCTGTCGATCATAAAGGCTTTGGCATTTGTATGCACTTTGGCGGATGGTTAGGCAATTACGACGAAAACCGCGCTGCCGAGAAAGCCGCCGCACCATACGTATGCCATACCCACATACCATGGGACGTATGCGAAGACCCGCAACTGCCGCAACGCCTCGCCGTACTTCGCGACGTCGGCTATCAGGGCTATTACAGCGTAGAACAGCATTCCGGTCAAAACGAATACAACCTCGTCGAAGCCCAATTAGGTAAAGTCAAAGCCGTCATCACATCGTGGAATCGCGGCGGTAGCGGCGAACTATACCCTAAACCCACCACCGACCCTAACAAGAAAGTTCCATGGTAATCGAATACACGGAGTTTGTTTTTTTACTTAACTGCGTATCAGTAAATCAAACAAATGGAAAGAATGACGGTACCCTAAACCCTTGCAGTGGTTTTAAACCCTGCAAGCGGTTTGGTACTTACGTCCGTCATTGCGAGGGCATTAACGCTCAGGGCATTCGTCATTCCTTATCGTAAAACAATAAACAAACCCATGACAGACAACAGCATCAAAAGAGATTTTGAGCAAATGTACAAAAACCTGCACCCGCGCATTTATGCTTATTGTCGGAAATATATTGCCGACAGAGAGACGGCGCGGGATATTGTGCAGGATTCTTTTATCAAACTGTGGGAAAACTTTGACATAATAACGACATCCCACAGTGCATATTTGTTTCAGATTGTTACGAATGCCTGTCTGACGCATTTTCGAGAAATGAAACTGAAAGCGGAACATGAAGAATACGTCGGCTGGCAACTGCGCGAATACGAGATACATCCCTGTGGTGCGCCGGAAGCCTTACAGCAACTATATCTTAAAGACCTTGAAGACCGGTTACATCAAAGTTTGGAACAAATGCCGGACGCCTGCCGTAAAATTTTTATGATGAGCCGTTTTGAAAATATGTCTAACCGTGATATTGCCGACAAACTCGGTATTAGCATCAGAACAGTAGAAAATCAGATTTACAGCGCTTTAAAGATGCTGAAAAAAGATTTGAAAGATTTTTATCCCGTTATTTTGTGTTTTTTTTCGATTATTTCGAGGTTCCCTTTATAAGTAGTTGTGGCCGGTTGTGCGTCTTACAACAAAATGACGCACAAAATGAAAGAAATCGAACAATTAACAATTTCGTATCTGACAGGAACGGCTACGGCTGCCGAGAGAGAGCGACTGCTTGAAATTCTCAACGAAAGCGAAGCAAACCGTGAGTTATTTCGTTCCCGCAAGGATACGTATGATTTGACAAGGATGGAAACCGACGTCAAAGACAGCAACACCCGACAGGAATGGTGTCGGTTTGAAAAGGCGCTGTCATTATCCGGAAAAACGTTTACGGCAAAAGTTATTTCACTCTTCATGCGCTATGCCGCCGTCTTCATACTCGGTATTGCCTGTTACGGAACAGTCGGTTATCTGCTTCGTAACACCGAATCAACTAATGAAGTTTTGATAACAACAGGCAAAGACGAATTAGTGTTCGACAACATGCCTTTCGACGAACTGATACGCAAACTCGAAAGGATGTTTGATGTTAAGTTTGTGCTTGAAAATGAAGACATTAAAAAAGAATCTTTCGGAGGCACTATCCG
>JAITHS010000310.1 GCA_031279875.1 Tannerella sp. | reverse complement strand
GTAATGCGTCGCTAACCCACAGTGCGGCAAAAAACGCGAGGATATATCCGACGGTTATAATCATCCAGCGGGACAGGTATTTTTCGAGATTTGACGCTGGGCTTACCAGATATGCAATTCTTTTGATTTTACTGTTCATCGGCGTCATGAAAGTGGAAGCAAACAGGATGCCGAATGTGGAAAACATGTATGACAGCCATTGTAATAACATGTTATTGAGATTATTATACGAATGGTCGTAGTAGTCCAAAGAGATTGTTGTCAGTATGATGGTCATAATGCCCAGTATGGCCAGCAACAATAGAGCGTAACGTTTGAGGTTTTCCATCAAGTCTTTTCTGAAAACAAGACCGAAACGTTTGATATTAAATGTATTATTCATAATGATACGTTTTATTTGTTAAACATAGTTTTCATCTTATCGGGATTTTCAAGTACGGCATTGAAAAGCGTCTCCAAATTGAGTACGGACTCTTCTTTTCCTTCGTTCGGCAGGAGCGCGTTATAGCCCTGAAACGATTGCGAGACGTATAATGCTGTTTCGCGGTTCACCCTGTCGGCGCCGTTAACAAAATACAGATTGCGACAAATGTCGGTCGTAGATGCGTCGAGCAGAATGGCATTGTTTTCTAATATGACGACATGCTCAATGAGTTTGTCGATGTCCTGCACCTGATGCGTCGAAATGATAACCGTGCGCTCGTCGGTCATGTTGGAGGCGATGAATTTCTTGAACCGGCTTTTCCCCGGTATGTCAAGCCCGTTGGTCGGCTCGTCCATTATCAGCAGAGAAGTGTTTGCCGCAAGCGCGAAACTCATGAATACTTTTTTCTTCTGCCCCATGGATAGCGAACCGAGATTGATGTTTAAATTGTCGTCTAATTCAAACAGCGACAGATTTTTACGCAGTTGCTCTTCGCTAAATCGGGGATAAAACGGTTTATTGACCGACATATACTTTTTGAGCGATATGTGCGGCAGCATAAACTCTTCGGGAACGATAAAAATATCGCTCATAACAGACGGCAGGCGCTTGGATACATTTTCGTCGTTGTAGAAAATTTTTCCCTGCTGAGGTTGCAACAAGCCGGTCATAAGATATAACAATGTGGATTTACCGGCTCCGTTTTTTCCCAAAAGCCCGTAAACTTTACCGTCTTCAAACGACGAAGAGAAGTCTTTGAAAACCGTTTTTTTCTTGTACCTGAAGGTAATTTCTTTTACTTTAATCATCTTTTTTTTGGTTTTAATTTGTTAATTATAAATGTTTTATTGTTGAGTGTAATAGTGTAATAGTACAATAGTACACCGCAAAGGTAAGTATAATATTTTATATTTCCAAAAAAAAATGATTTTTTTTTCTTTTATACCCCAAATTCTTGATGAAGTTCGGGGATTTCGATGTCGAGGAAGCCTTTTTTGATCAAGCGCCGTTTAAACTCCAACTGTACGTCAGGTTCTCCGTGAACGATAAACAAACGCTTGATTTCCTGCGGATTTTGGCACGAGAGATATTGGCACAGGTCGCCATAGTCGGCATGAGCGCTCATTGAGTTGAGAGTTACGATGTCGGCATTTACTTTCAACTGTTCGCCGAAGATACCTACATATTCCGGTCGCCGTTTAAGTCTGGCTCCCAGCGAGTTAGGTTCGCAGTATCCGATAAGCATGATAGTATTGCGTCGATTTTCGATACTGTTGGCGATATGATGTTTTACGCGACCTGCTTCAGCCATACCGGAAGCCGATATGATGACGGCGGGTTTGTTGGTAAAGTTGAGCGCTTGTGAATCGCGTTTGTCGGTAATATAACGTAATCCCTTGAATTTGAACGGGTCGCGGTCTATTTTAAGCAGTTTTTGAACAGAGCGGTTGAAGCATTCCGAATGCCGTTTGACTATTTCGGTAACTTTCACCGACATCGGGCTGTCAACGTAGTAATCGACCGGTGGCAGATTACCTTCGAGTTCGAGGTCATTGAGCGAGTAAAGCACTTCCTGCGTGCGTCCGACGCTGAAAGCAGGAATAATCAGTTTGCCACGCTTGCCGAGACACGTTTCGCGGATGTTTTTCAACAGTTCGTCGGCATAAGTTTCGATACGGTCGTGTAGTTTGTTGCCGTAAGTCGATTCGATGAGCATGTAATCGGCTTGCGGAAAAGGTTCCGGCGCGTGCAGTATAGGGTCGCCGTATCGCCCTACATCGCCGCTGAAAACGAGCGTTTCCCATTTGCCGCCGTTACGGACGTTTAAAACTACCGTCGCACTGCCTACGATATGTCCGCCGTCAAAGAGTTCGAGCCTGATATCTTTGTCCACCTCAACAGTTTGATGATAAGATACGGGATGCAGATGTTTCATCGTATTTTTCACATCATCCTCATTATAAACAGGTTGCAAAGGTCGTTTGCCTGCTGCGAAGCGTTTTTTGTTAATAAAATGGAGGTCTTGTGCCTGAATAGCAGCCGAATCAAGCAGCAGCACTTTAATAATGTCGATAGTTGCCGACGTGGCATAAATCTTGCCGACAAAGCCTTCTTTCACTAATTTCGGCAGCAGACCCGAATGGTCGATGTGCGCGTGAGAAAGAAATACGTAATCGATTGATGCAGGGTCAAAGCCCAGCGAACGGTTCATCGCGTCGGTATCGGCTCCCATGCCCTGAAACATGCCACAGTCGAGCAAAAAGCGTTTGCCGGAGGCGAGAGTAACCAAATGTTTGCTGCCGGTAACAGTTTGTGCAGCGCCGTGAAAAGCAATTTTCATAAATACAGGATTTTATTACGCCGCAAAATTACAAAATATTTTTTGAACAGATGTGATTTTTTT
>JAITHS010000309.1 GCA_031279875.1 Tannerella sp. | reverse complement strand
CGAAGTAACAACAAAACGAAAGATGTTCCGACATATAGTTAAAATATTGTCAATAGCCTTTATATCAGCCGCGAACGTAATGAACGGCTATACGCAGGAAAACTGCTCGTTTACTCATTATTCGACGGAAAACGGGCTGGCGCAGAATACTGTAATGAGTATTATTCAGGACAAAAAAGGCTTTATGTGGTTTGCGTCGTGGGACGGGTTGCATAAGTTTGACGGCTATTCGTTTAAGGTTTACAAGGCCGATTCGCGTAACAGCATCGGTTTGAGCCACAACAGGATAAGCTACATCAGCGAAGACTGCTACGGTTATATCTGGCTGCTGGCTTACGACGACAAAGTTCATCGTTTTGATCCTTCGACGGAAATTTTTCGGCAGGTGCCGGAGCCGTCGGAATATCGCGACATCAACATCTCGTCAATTAAAATACTGTCTAACGGCACAGTGTGGCTGTTAAGCGACAAAAGCGGCAGCATAAGAGTAACGACCGACATCGTTACTCACGAAATAAAATCATTACATTATGACGAAAACTCCGATTTAATCCCGGCACGCAGTGTGAACGCAGTTTATTGCGACAGCGTCGGCAACGAATGGGTACTCGGTGCAAATGGTATTGCACGTATCGGGAACGGTAAAAACGATATGTTTTTTACTGACGGCAAAGACAGCAACCTTGATTATCAACAGTTTTATTCTGTTTTTGAAGATGACGGCAGTCTGTATTTCGGGTCGCAGAACGGCAGAATTTGGCGTTATCACAAGGCGGACAGCCGTTTTGAACTCTACCGGCTACATACCGAATCAAAAATCGTTGCAATTGATAAATGTCCCGATAATACATTGTTTGTTGCTACTGCTGCGGACGGTTTTTTTATTTGCGATGCAGAGTCTTTACGCCCTCAAACACATCTAAAAAAGCCTGTAATGCTATCCTCGCCCGTCTTGTCGGTTTACAAAGACAAAGACAACGAGTTTTGGTTTGAGCAGGAAATAACGGGCAAAGTAGTTCATTATAATCCGGTTACGAAGCAGTTGAAAGTTGAAAGTCTGACGGTCGAATTTGCGGGTGCTAACCGTGCCTTGCCAGCTTTTCACATTCACGAAGACGTCAACGGATACACTTGGGTACATCCTTTCGGCGGCGGGTTTTCGTATTTTGACCGTCAGCAAAATCGACTTGTGCCGTTCTACAACGACCCGTCGTCCGACAAGTGGCGTTTCTCCAACAAAATACACGCCGCCTGCTCCGACCGACAGGGCAATCTCTGGCTTTCGACGCATTCCAAAGACCTCGAAAAAGTATGCTTCCACCTGTCGCAGTTCGATCTTTACAAGCCGGTAGCAAAATCCAATCCCGAATCGTTGTCAAACGACGTCAGAGCGCTGTGCGAAGATACCGAACAAAATCTCTGGGTAGGACTAAAAGACGGTTTCATCCGCATTTATGACCGATCAAATCGTTATAAAGGCTATTTAACTGCCGATGGAAATATCGCCATGACAGGCAAGCCGGTTGAAGGGGTAGTATATTCAATAATCGAAGACGGCGAGCGCAATCTGTGGTTTGGCACCAAAGGCGACGGGCTTATCTGCGCCGTCAAACAGGGCGATAAATACAAACTTTTGCGTTACAAATACGACCCCGACGATATTTATTCGCTCTGTGACAATGATATATATTCCATTCATCAAGACGGTAACGGACGCATCTGGGTGGCTACTTTCGGGCAAGGTATCAATTATATTGAGAAAACCGACAACGAAACCGTCAGGTTTATCAGCCACCGCAACAATCTCAAAAACTACCCCGTTGAGCGCTGCTACCGTACCCGCTTCATCACTTCCGACAACGAACGACATATCCTCGTCGGCACGACGGTAGGATTGCTTATTTTCGATATGGATTTCGACAGACCGGAAAACATCGTCTTTAACCATTTCATGCACCGCGAAGGCAATGTTAAAAGTCTTAATAACAACGATGTACACTGGATTACCGTAACGCGCAACAACAATATCTATCTCGCTACTTTCGGTGGCGGTCTGAACAAATTTAGGATGACGCAAAACATAGATTCGGCTTATTTTGAGTATTTTACGAAAGAAAACGGCTTGTCGTCGGATATTTTGCTTTCAATGCAAGATGATAACAACGGTAATCTGTGGCTCTGCTCCGAAAACGGAATAACAAAATTTAACATTTCGACGCGACAGTTTGAGAACTACGACAAAGAAAACCTCAACATACGCACCCGTTTCAGCGAGGCATCGGCTGTAAGGCGCAACGACGACAGTTTCATGTTCGGCTCGTCGGACGGGCTGCTACGGTTTCATCCGTCGGAAGTAAAGCAAAATGGATATATCCCGCCGATAATCTTTACCGGATTGCAGGTTAGAGGTGAAAACAAGTCGCCCGACAAGGCCAAAAATGCTGTTATTCACAACATTATAGACGACGTTGACCTGCTTACACTATCACACAAGGAGAATATTTTTTCCGTCAGATACGCAGCGCTCGACATGACTAATCCCGAACATATCAAATATGCCTGTATGCTGGAAGGCTTCGAAGACGACTGGCAATATGTTGAAAGTCAAAGAGTTGCTACATACACCAATCTACCCAAAGGCAATTATGTCTTAAAAGTGAAATCAACTAACCGCGACGGCGGATGGGTCGAAAACGTTAGACATCTTAAAATAACCATCCTGCCGCCCTTTCGCGAAACAGCACTTGCTTATTTCCTTTATGCTCTGGGGATTATACTCATTGTTATAATCGCAGTATCAATACTTTACACTATTTTTCGCCTTAAACACAAAGTTGCCGTAGAACAGCGTATTGCCGATATTAAACTGCGCTTCTTTACCGACATCTCGCACGAACTCCGCACCCCTCTGACGCTTATCAACGCACCGGTAGAGAATGTTCTCGAAGATACGACGCTTAACGACAAAGTACGCAACCAACTCCTTACCGTAAAACGCAATGCCGACCGTATGTTGACGCTTGTAAATCAGATACTTGACTTCCGCAAAATACAAAACAACAGGATGAAACCGCATGTATCCTGTACCGACGTCGTGGCGCTGATAAACAAAACAATGAAGAATTTCGATTCCGTAGCGAAAGAAAACAGTATTGATTTCGTGTTTGAAACCGAAAGTCGCGTCTGCTTTTTGTGGGTTGATGAGGATAAATTCGACAAAATACTGTTTAACCTCCTCTCAAACGCATTCAAATACACAAAACCGGGTAAAATGATACGTGTTTTCCTGCGCGAGGAAGAGAAAACCGTCATGCTCGGTGTTCAGGATAAGGGTTCGGGCATTGCCGAAAACAAACGCGACGCCGTTTTTATACGCTTTGAAACGCTCGCCGACGGCAACCCGTTTGATTTCAACAGCACCGGCATAGGGCTGTCGCTTGTCAAAGAACTGTCGGAAATGCACAAGGCAAAAGTCGGTCTCGACAGCAAACTCGGCGAAGGCAGTACTTTTACCGTCGAATTTCTTAAAGGACGCAACCATTATAGCCCTGATACCGAGTTTATTATACACGATACCGACATAAAAACAAACGAAACGTCAAACAACGAAACATCAAACAATGAAACCAAAAACACGCAACAATCTTTAATGCTGATATTGGAAGACAACGCCGAATTGCGCGCTTTTCTGCGGACAATGTTTGAAGATTCTTTCACTGTAATTGAAGCCGCCGACGGCGACAGCGGACTGGAAAAAGCCGTCAATTTTCTCCCCGATATTATTATCAGCGATGTTATGATGACGGGCATCGACGGGCTTGAACTTACACGGCAGTTGCGTAACAACTTCAATACCAGCCATATACCGATAGTGCTGCTGACGGCTAAAACAACTATCGACGACCGCCTCGCAGGTCTGGAACGCGGCGCCGACGATTATATCACCAAACCATTCAGTTCGGTTTATCTTAAAGCGCGTGTTGACAATATCCTCAACCGACGGCTTCAATTGCAGGATTATTATCACAATCGCCTCACAAGCAACAGTTTGACGAAATACAAAATACCGCCCGAACAGGAAAAAGTTACACCAAACACAATATCAGAGGGGGATAGCGCGTTTATTAATAAACTGCGGACGTTGATGGAACAAAATATCGACAACGGCGAGCTGATGGTCGAAGAATTGGCACGCGAACTGGCGATGAGCCGCTCGGTGTTTTTTAAGAAACTCAAAGCGTTGACGGGATTGTCGCCAATAGAGTTTATCCGCGAGTTCCGCATCAGGCGTGCGGCTGAACTCATCCTGTCCGACGATTATACCGTTACCGAAGTAGCCGATATGGTAGGCATCAACGACCCGCGCTATTTCAGTAAATGCTTCAAACGCATCTGCAATATGACGCCGACAGAATACAAAGAACAATATGCAAATTGACATTTTAAAATATATATTTTATGAAACTTACATTTATTTATTTATTGATGGCAGCTATGGCTGCCCCGATTTTTATGCAGGCGAAGGACGATGCGAAGTACCTCGCCGGCGCTGTGCCGGAAGAAAACGGCAAAGTAGTGTTCAGTAAATCCTGCGACTACGGCAATCTTGATCAAACGGCTGTATTTAAACTCGTTAACGATTGGATGGAAAATAAAGCAAAACAGGCGGGCAATGACAGCCGCATAGCTTTTGCCGATAAAGAAAAAGGTCAGATAGTGGCAACAATTGCCGACTATATTGTGTTTTCCAACAAAGCGTTTTCGCTCGACCGCACACTGATGTCGTATAACATTTATGCCGTCATAAGCGGCTCTAAATGTGATTTTCGCCTCGAACGCATCCGCTTCGACTACGAAAACAAGAAATATCCCGCCGAAGAATATATCTCCGACGAGGTGGCTCTTAACAACAAAAAAGACGGTATCATCGCCGGATACCGCAAGTTTCGTATCAAAGCGATAGATTATGTCGAAGCACTCTTCGAGAGTCTGACTGCGCAACCCGACGCCATTAAAGTATCGTCGGAACCGCTCGACCCGAAATATACAAGCAAAGAAAGCGCTTCAAAGGGAGCCGTCGGCAACGATGTCGCTTCGGGAGCCACCCAAAAAACTATTGCAGCGGCACAGGAAAAGGCTGCCCGTGCCGACGCTCCTGCTACTGCGGCCGACGCTCCGGCAGGCTATAAAAAACTCTCTCCTGACAAGATACCCGGCAATATCATCAAGATGCTTGGAGACGACTGGATGCTTATAACCGCCGGTAACGACAACGGTTTCAACATGATGACTGCCAGCTGGGGCGGGCTGGGACGCCTCTACGAAAAGCCCGTCGCTACATGCTTCATCAACCCGTTGCGCTACACTTATCAACTGATGGAGAAAGGCGAGTATTATACCCTCTCGTTTTATACCGAAGCCTACCGCGAAGCATTGCAATACTGCGGCTCACACAGCGGACGCGACGGCGACAAAGTCAAAGGCTCCGGTCTAACCCCCGTTACGCTGCCTTCAGGCGCCAAAGCCTTCGGCGAAGCATGGCTCATACTCGAATGTCGCAAACTCGTGGCTCAATCTTTAAGCCCCGACAATATTTTCGACAATCAAGTCAAAACCGACTGGGCAGGCAAACAACTCCACAAAATGTATATCGGCGAAATAATCAACGCCTGGGTAAAATAATCTTTACGCTTTTACGCTTTTATGGCTGACGATAAGAAAATAATTTTTTCAATGGTAGGGGTTAGCAAGGTCTATCCCCCTCAAAAACAGGTGCTTAAAAATATCTACCTGTCATTTTTTTACGGAGCTAAAATCGGTATCATCGGTTTGAACGGCTCCGGCAAATCAACTCTGCTCAAAATAATCGCAGGGCTTGATAAAGAGTTTCTCGGCGAAGTTGTTTTCTCGTCGGGTTATACGGTCGGATACCTCGAACAAGACCCGCAACTCGCTGTCGGTAAGACGGTTAAGGAGATTGTACAGGAAGGTGTTCAGGCTACTGTTGATTTACTTCGCGAGTTTGAAGAAGTCAATGAGCGTTTCGGCGACCCCGAAATACTCGAAAATCCTGATAAAATGGATGCTCTGATGAACCGTCAGGCAGAATTACAGGATAAAATTGACGCAGTGGATGCGTGGAACCTCGACAGCCGCCTCGAAAGGGCGATGGATGCGTTGCGATGCCCGCCCGAAGACAGAATTGTTGATACTTTGTCGGGAGGTGAGCGCCGTCGCGTAGCGCTATGTCGTTTGCTGCTGCAACAGCCTGATGTTCTGCTGCTTGACGAGCCTACCAACCATCTTGACGCCGAATCTATCGACTGGCTCGAACAACATCTCCAACAATACGCCGGAACGGTAATATGTATTACTCACGACCGCTATTTCCTTGACCACGTGGCAGGTTGGATACTCGAACTTGATCGCGGCGAAGGTATCCCGTGGAAAGGCAACTACTCGTCGTGGCTCGAACAGAAGACCAACCGCATGGCGCAGGAAGAAAAACAGGCATCAAAACGCCGCAAAACCCTCGAACGCGAACTCGAATGGATACGAATGGCGCCCAAAGCCCGTCACGCAAAAGGTAAAGCACGCCTCAACTCTTACGAATCGCTGCTCAACGAAGACCAGAAAGAGCGCGAATCGAAACTCGAAATCTTTATTCCCAACGGTCCCAGACTTGGTAACAAGGTTATTGAAGCTGTCGATGTTGCAAAAGCCTTCGGGGAGCGATTACTGTTTGATAATCTGAATTTTATGCTGCCGCCAAACGGTATTGTAGGCGTTATCGGCCCTAACGGGGCGGGCAAAACGACCCTCTTCCGTATGATAATGGGCATGGAAACGATCGACAAAGGCTCGTTTGCCGTCGGCGAAACGGTACGCATAGGATATGCCGACCAGACACATAAGGATATTGATCCTGAAAAGACTGTCTATCAGGTTGTTTCCGGCGGCAATGAGTTTATTCGCGTAGGCGGTAAGGAAATCAACTCGCGGGCTTACCTCTCGCGTTTCAACTTTGCCGGAGCCGACCAGGAGAAACCGTGTAAAGTGCTGTCGGGCGGTGAACGTAACCGTCTGCATCTTGCAATCACCTTAAAATCAGAGGCAAACGTGCTACTGCTCGACGAGCCTACCAACGATATCGACGTCAACACCCTGCGCGCTCTCGAAGAAGGTCTCGAAGGTTTTGCGGGCTGTGCCGTCGTTATTTCGCACGATAGATGGTTTCTTGACCGCATCTGCACTCATATTTTGTCGTTTGAAGGCGATTCCGTCATAACATTTTACGAAGGTTCATACTCCGACTACGAAGACTGGAAACGCAAACAAAACGGATACTCCGAGCC
>JAITHS010000274.1 GCA_031279875.1 Tannerella sp. | reverse complement strand
TCATTGCGAGGAACGAAGCAATCCAGATAAAAACCTGTAAATCCTGCCTCTCCTGCAATCCTGTAATTTCTGGATTGCTTCGTTCCTCGCAATGACGTGGTACCGTCATTACCTATCGTTTGGTGGTATCATTCCGGCTCGCAATGACGGACGAGAGGACAAGGGAACAAAGAAACAAATTAAAACAATGAAACAAAAAAACAGTGAAACAATTTTAACGGCATCCAAAGAGTTTGATGTGCGTTTCAGCGAGGTAGATTCGATGCGGATTGTATGGCACGGCTCTTATGCACTTTATTTTGAAGATGCGAGAGAAGAGTTCGGACGGCTGCACGGGCTTAGCTATCAACTGTATATCGACAACGAATGTCCGGCGCCATTAGTTGAACTCAACTTTCGGTATGTTAAGCCATTGCTCTACGGTCAGCGGGCGAGAATAGATGTTACATACCGCAACACACCTGCCGCAAAAGTAGTTTTCGATTACGAGATACATCTTGTTGATGACAACAGCCTTATAGCAACAGGCTCGTCAATACAGGTGTTTGTTGACCACAACTATAACCTGATGTGGTCAAATCCCGATTTTTATGAGAAGTGGAAATCAGAACACGGACAGATATGACAATAGCGTTGAGTAACAGTATATTATCCGGTCTCGGATTTAGTTCCGATGAGAATTTCGACAATGTGATACGCGGCGTCAGCGGGTTAGGCTTGATAGCCGACCGCTATCCGTCGGCAGAGCCTTTCATGGCTTCCGAAATAGATTGTTTACGGTTAGAAGATGAGTTTGCAAATGCTTCGGCTAAATATCGCGGCGCAAAGAGCGATTACACCAAACTCGAAAAGGCAGCGATAGTTTCCGTCGCCAAAGCCTTGCTCGGATGCTCTGTTGATGCCGCCTCCGAGCGCACGCTGTTCGTGCTTTCCACTACAAAAGGAAATATTGATGAGATACACGATGCGCGAAAACCGTATCTTTGGCATTCCGCCTCTCTCGTTGCCCGCTTCTTCGGCAATAAAAATCAGCCCGTTGTTATTTCAAACGCCTGCATATCAGGTGCTTCCGCCTTAATAGCGGCACAACGCGCGCTCAAAGCCAAGCGATACGACTACGTTATTGTTACGGGAGTAGATGTGATATCGGAGTTTATAATCGCAGGTTTTCAGTCGTTTAAAGCCCTTTCGCAGGAAGTTTGCAAGCCCTTTGACGCCAATCGCACCGGATTGAACATCGGCGAAGCAGCAGCAACGATTATTCTGACTAAAAGAGATGTCAAAAAAGGCGATGTAGCTTTTGTCAAAGGAGCAGTAAGAAACGACGCCAATCATATTTCCGGGCCGTCGCGGACAGGAGAAGGAGCTTATTTGGCATTGAAAAATGTTTGCGCCTCCGACCTCGCTTTTATCAACGCTCACGGCACGGCGACGCCTTATAACGATGAAATGGAATCGGTGGCGCTAACGAGGGCAGGATTGCATAATGTGCCGGTAAACAGTCTGAAAGGCTATTTCGGACATACGCTCGGCGCAGCGGGAGTGTTGGAAAGCATCATCTCAATCAAAGCCTTAATCAAAGGCGTCATCCCCGCTACTCACGGCTTTGAAACGTCGGGCGTTACTTATCCGATACCGATAGTCAAAACCCCGCAGAAGACTAACAAAACAAGTTTTATCAAAATGCTTTCGGGCTTCGGCGGTTGTAATGCCGCTCTGTTATTCACTTATCATAATTAAAATTTCAAAAATAATGACACTCAAAACAACAGAACAACTTATTAATGAACTTATTGCCTTGTCTTTTGCCGAAGATATAGGCGACGGCGACCATACTACTTTAAGTTGTATCCCTGCGGATGCAAACGGCAAAAGTCGCCTTATAATAAAGGAAGACGGCATAATAGCCGGCGTTGAAATGGCGGCGCGAATATTCGATTTTTTTGATAAAGAGATGAAAATGACGGTCTTCATCAACGACGGCGCAGCAGTAAAATACGGCGATATAGCCTTTACGGTAGAAGGAAAAGTGCAGTCTATCCTGCAAACCGAACGCCTGATACTTAATGTGATGCAACGAATGAGCGGCATCGCTACCACTACCCGTCGCTATGTCAAAGCGCTGGAAGGAACTAATACGCACATACTCGATACCCGCAAAACGACGCCCGGAATGCGTATCATGGAAAAAGAAGCCGTCCGTATCGGCGGAGGAGTAAACCACCGCATCGGGCTGTTCGACATGATACTGCTCAAAGATAATCACATCGACTTTGCCGGAGGTATCGAACAGGCGATAACCAGCACTCATAAATATCTGAAAGACAAAAACAAAGACCTCAAAATAGAAGTCGAAGTACGTAATTTTAATGATATAGACACAGTATTGCGCATCGGTGGCATCAACCGCATCATGCTCGACAATTTCAGCGTCGAAGACACCCGCGAAGCCGTCAAACGCATCGGCGGCAAGTATGAAACGGAATCGTCCGGCGGTATCACTGTCACAAACCTGCGCGACTATGCCGACTGCGGCGTCGATTTCATCTCTGTCGGAGCGCTGACACACTCCGTCAAAAGCCTCGACATGAGCCTCAAAGCAGTTTGACCACGTCTTTATTTCACTTTCAAATTCTCGCCGGCGCTTTTTACTATGCTGCGATAATATTCTTCGTCGTAGCCGGGGAAGTCGGGCGAGGCGGGCAAACCGTAGGGGTTGCGCTTGAAACGACCGTTTT
>JAITHS010000142.1 GCA_031279875.1 Tannerella sp. | reverse complement strand
GGTTTGAAGCTTACGTCCGTCATTGGTAGTACCGACGCAATCCGGAAATTACAGGATTGCAGGAGAGGCAGGATTTACAGGTTTTTATCTGGATTGCTTCGTTCCTCGCAATGACGAATACTATGTAAATACTATGTAAACATAATGTAAACATAATGTAAACATTTTTTTCAGCGACACCGTTCTGTTAAAAATCAGCTTTCCGTCTTTGCTGTCGGGGTCAAGATTGAAATTTATTTGCGCGCTTGGAAATTTCTCGATTTTTATGTAATTTTGCAGCCATATTTGCAAACAAAATGAAGATTATTTTACTTGTAACAGGCAAATCGGACGGCGGGTTTTGGAACGATGCTACTATTGAATATACTAAACGGATTAAGTTTTATATTCCGTTTGATATTGAGATAATACCTGATATTAAGGGTATTGCGTCGATGACCGAAGAACAGCAGCGCGAACGGCAAGGGGCTTCAATACTTAAAGCGCTCTCTACAACAGATTATTGCATCCTGCTTGACGAGCGCGGCAAGGAGAAGTCGTCAATAGAGTTTGCCTCTTTCATCGGGCAACGAATGACGACGTCGGCTAAACGGACGGTTTTTGTTGTCGGTGGCGCTTACGGTTTCAGCGAGGATGTTTACCAAAGGGCGGACGAAAAACTGTCAATAAGCCGCATGACGTTCTCACATCAGATGATTAGAGCGATTTTTACCGAACAACTTTATCGCGCCATGACTATCTTGCGCGGAGAAAAATATCATCACGAATAATAATTTTAACAATATGAATATCAAAAATTTACTGATTTTAATTGCGCTGCCGACAGTACTGTTTTCTTGCAAGAATGATGACGACCAAGCCGACATCTTTGATGCAGGAATGTCGGATGTGGAGAAGTTCAACAAGTTTATTGTCGATTGCACCTCCGAAGTCTATCTCTGGTCTGACGATACCGACTGGACGAAGTACAAAACCGCCAATGTTTACAAAACAATTGACCACGACGCGCTGTTTGCCGAGTTTTTAAACCGTGAAGACCGCTGGTCGTTTCTTACCGACGATGTTACTTCGATGCGGCAACAAATACAGGGAGTATCAACGACTTACGGCTGTGAGGTCGATTGGGGGCAGTTTAGTGACACCAAAAACCTCTTCGCTATCGTCAAATATACGTCTCCCGGCTCGCCCGCCCAAAAAGCAGGACTGATGCGCGGAGACGTAATAATAGGTATGAACGGCGGCGTAATCACAACGTCAAACTATATGAATTTTTATAACTCGCCTATCATTTCGGTCAGACGCGGCAGAATTGTGTGCGACGACCCGCAGTGTAACAACAAAACTATTGAAGCCGATAATGCGGAACTACCGCAGATGACGGCAGTGCAAAATTTTTACGAAAACCCGATACAAAAAGATACTATACTGAATATAAGCGGATTAAAAGTAGGCTATCTGTGTTATATGGCGTTTATAAAGGAATCGGAAAACGATTTGGTTGGAGTTTTCTCGCGCTTCAAGTCGCAAGGTGTTGAAAATGTTATACTTGACCTTCGTTATAACGGCGGCGGATTGGCATCTACCGCACAGCGACTTGCGAGTATCCTCGCTCCTGCCGCTAACGTCGGCGCCGGAGATACCTATATGAGCCAGAAATGGAACGCTGCCTACTCGCAATGGTTTGATAACAACAAAGATAAAGATTTTCGCACGGAGGCATTCATCAAAAATCCGGGCGTAAACATGGGGCAAAAACGTCTGGCTGTAATCACTGCTTCCGGCACGGCGTCGGCGTCGGAGGCTACCATTATCGGTCTCAAACCGTACCTCAAAACCGATATGGTGTGCGTCGGCGACACAACACACGGCAAATACTGCGGCGCCTATCTGATGTCGGTTGCCGAGTATTACGAATTGAAAGAGGCTGATATTCAAAAGTATAAATACGAAAACATATCCGACTACGGCATGTATATTATGGTTTACCGCTATGCCAACAAAGAAGGCTATCCGTCGTTTGTCGGGGGACTGCCGCCGGACGTCCGCGCTGATGAGTTCTGGTGGGATTTGAGGCCTTTCGGCGACCTTTCCGACCCGATGCTTGCCGTTGCCGTAGAGCGTCTTACCGGTGTGCAGACCGTCAATACCCGCTCTGTTTCGTCAGCCGCGTCTATCGCACCTTCCGGCGTACTGATGCGTCCCGACCTCGCCCCTCAACGCCCGACGGATGCGGAGATGTCTTTGCCGTCCATAGCCCGTCGCATCCCATAGGGGACGTAATAAAAATCTAATTTGAGCGATGAAGACTGACCCGCTTCAGAAGAAGAATGGCGACTTCGAGAAGCCGATGATGATACTGATGAAGCAACTAAACGAACAGGTATATTCGCTGGCTGATTTTTTTGATAGCATCCGTCAATCCCAATGAGTACAAAACTGTTTGGCGATTAAATACTCATTTCCCAAATTCGATGAATTTGCCGAGAGTATTTATGAAACCCTGTTTTTTGCCTGTTTCAACTAATGCCCAGTCGCTTTTGCCGTTTGCGCCGAAGATACCTATCTTGTCGTAAACAGGTTTGATAACCTCTTTTCCCAGAGTATCAATGAAACCATATTTGCCGTCGAGTTGCACAAGCGCCCAGTCGGCCTTGCCGTGTGTGCCGAAGATACCAATCTTGTCGTAAACAGGTTTGAGAACCTCTTTTCCCAGCGTATTAATGAAACCATATTTGTTGTCAAGTTGCACAAGCGCCCAGTCGCTTTTGCCGTTTGTGCCGAAGATGCCAATCTTGTCGTAAATAGGTTTGACAACCTCTTTTCCCGCAGTATCAACGAAACCTTGTTTACCGTCGAGTTGCACAATAACCCAGTCGCTTTTGCCGTTTGTGCCGAATACGCCAATCTTGTCGTACTTCACTTGTGCCGTAACAGAGCATAATATAATTGCCGTTACGAATGTAAAAATAATTTTCTTCATAATTCTATTCTGTTTTTATTAAGTGTAATTAAAATCGCAAAGATACAAATTTATTTTGATATTTTTGAACAAAAAAATCTTAATTTTTAATTCTCAATTATTTTGTGTACCTTTGCCGTTCGATATCGCTTGAAAACGATGTGGTTTTTGTATTTTATCTTTTAATTATCAATATTTTATATGAATTTATTAAGTTTTTTATTACAAGCTTGCGCTCCGACCGGCGGAGGCGAAGGCGGCGAACAGCAGGGCGGCGGAATGTCGATGATGTTAATGATTGTCGCTATGATTGCTATTTTTTATTTTTTTATGATTCGTCCGCAGCAGAAGAAGCAGAAAGATTTACGCAAACAGCGTGAATCAATGAAAGCGGGCGACAAAGTCGTTACCGCAGGCGGCATTCACGGACGTATCAAAGAAGTAACCGATACGAATATGCTGATTGAAATCGCTGACGGAGTGAAGATTAGAATCGAAAAGGCTTCTGTCTTTCTCTCTTACGAAGACGCTCAACAGAAATAACATCCTTTTATGCACGGCGGGTCACGGTCTGTAATGGCATCATTGCTTGCCGAAACGGTAGCGGTGATAAAAGGGCGGCGGTGGAAAGAAGTCAGTACTTTTCTGTTTTTTCTGCTGCTGGCAGTGATTTTTTGGCTCTTGCAGAGCATCGGCGTAGAGTTTGAACGCAATGTGCCGGTTACGCTTCGATACGTCAATATTCCCAACGGTTATTCGCTTCGCGACGATAATCCCGCAACGGTCAACATAGCGCTTCGCGACAAGGGTTTGCGTGTGTTTTATCACTACCGTAATCGTCAATTTGAGCCGGTAGAAATACCCGTTTCAGTATTGTCGCGGATGTCGGATTCGGTTATGATTGTACCTCGCGAACTCATTCAGCAGGCAGTACGCAAGCAATTACTGTCGTCATCTACTATCGTGGCGGTTGAACCTGCCGATATTGAGTTAAAATATAGTTATGATTAGAATAGGCATCACAGGCGGTATCGGAAGCGGCAAGTCGGTAGTTTCGCGACTGCTGGAATTTCACGGCATACCTGTTTATAACGCCGATGACGCAGGACGGAGATTGTCGAACACTTCGCCGGTAATCATCAAAGGGCTGAAAAAACTCTTCGGCAAAGAAATCTACGTTGACGGGTGTCTTGACCGTCGGCGGTTGGCGTCGTTTGCGTTTTCCAACGAAAGCGTGCTTAACAAAGTCAATGCAGTGATTCATCCCATCGTGATGGACGATTGCAAACGATGGGCAGATACGCTCGACGCAGATATATGCGCCTGCGAATCGGCAATCATCTACGAAGGCAGGCTGGACATATTTTTCGACGTCATAACAACAGTTTACGCCCCTGCATCGGTCAGAATCAACAGAGTAATGGCACGCGACGGCTCTACCGAAGCAGAAATAATAAAGCGTATGAACCGTCAATTGCCCGACGAGTTGAAACGCGGCAAGGCTGATTTTGTGATAGTTAACGACGGCATTCGTCCGTTGATACCGCAAGTAGAAGAGTTTTTGAGAAACAAAATATTT
>JAITHS010000106.1 GCA_031279875.1 Tannerella sp. | reverse complement strand
AAAGGAAATAATTAAATTACAAATATACAAATATTTAAAAAAAATATTCTGTTGCTACAAAAATCAACTTTTTTAGGCCTTTTCGCTGATTTATAGATGTTTATAAAAGTAAAATCCGTGTAAAAACGGTTGAAAGTGTTAAAAAAGTGTCGCTTGATTGCGTGAAAACGGTTGAATTAGCATTAACAAGTGTCGGTTGATAGTGTGAAAACGGTCGATGTAGCATTTATTGTAACGAATTGTTTGCAGAGTTCTGATGAAAACATTGATATTTACAATATAATCGCGGCAAAGGTAAAAAGAATTTTTGAGATATGCAAATATTTTTTCTTTTTGTTCAAAAAAAGACGGCAGAAAGCAGAAGGCAGAAAGCAGAAAGCAGAAAGCAGAAGGCAGAAAGCAGAAAGCAGAAGGCAGAAAGCAGAAAGCAGAAAGCAGAAAGCAGAAAGCAGAAGGTACGTACAGGGCATTCGTCATTATAGGGAACGAAGCAATCCGGAATACAGGAAGTAATACGGAAGGAAAAAGCACGCCGGATTGCTTCGTACCTCGCAATGACGTGGTACTTTCTGCTTTCTGCTTTCTGCTTTCTGCTTTCTGCTTTCTCCAAACCGCTTGCAGGGTTTAAAACCACTGCAAGGGTTCGGGGTACCGTCATTTTCTATCCTTTCCTCTGAAAAACTTTATTTTTTTATCTTATGCGCTTGGAAATTCCATAATTTTATGTAATTTTGCGGCGCATTTATATATTAAAAATATGAAATTAGACAGTAACATTTTTGAAATTATTGAACAAGAGCAACAGCGCCAATTGAAAGGAATAGAGCTGATTGCTTCGGAAAACTTTGTCAGTGAGCAGGTTATGCGGGCTATGGGTTCGTGTCTGACTAACAAATATGCTGAGGGCTACCCCGCCAAGCGTTATTACGGCGGCTGCGAAGTAGTGGACGAGAGCGAAAGCCTTGCTATCGAACGGCTTAAGCAGTTGTTTGATGCCGAGTGGGTCAACGTTCAGCCGCATTCGGGCGCGCAAGCTAACGCTGCCGTTTTTCTTGCGGTATTAAATCCGGGAGACACTTTTTTGGGACTTAACTTGTCGCACGGCGGTCATCTGTCGCACGGTTCGCCGGTCAATAGTTCGGGTATCCTATATCGCGCTACCGAATATAACGTGCGTGAGGATACGGGGCGCGTTGATTACGACCAGATGGAAGAAACGGCATTGCGCGAAAAGCCGAAACTTATTGTAGGCGGTGCGTCAGCGTACTCTCGCGAGTGGGATTATGCACGTATGCGTGCCATAGCCGACAAGGTGGGAGCGCTACTGATGATTGACATGGCTCATCCTGCCGGTCTCATCGCCGCCGGACTGCTCAACAACCCTCTCAAACATGCGCATATCATAACATCGACAACCCATAAGACGCTGCGAGGCCCGCGTGGCGGCGTTATACTGATAGGTAAGGATTTCGAAAATCCGTGGGGCAAGACAACGCCAAAAGGTGAAATCAAGAAGATGTCGCAACTGCTTGATTCTGCGGTCTTTCCTGGTATTCAGGGCGGTCCGCTCGAACATGTCATAGCAGCTAAGGCAGTATCGTTTTATGAAGCCTTGCAGCCGGAGTACAAAACATACCAGACACAGGTTAAGATAAACGCCGCTACGATGGCGCAGGCGTTTATCGACAAAGGCTATAAGGTTATTTCGGGAGGTACCGACAATCACAGCATGTTGCTCGACCTACGCGCCAAATTTCCCGAACTGACGGGCAAAGTAGCCGAGAAAGCACTTGTAGGGGCGGATATTACAGTAAATAAAAATATGGTGCCGTTTGATAGCCGTTCGCCGTTTCAAACGTCCGGCATACGCATCGGGACGCCGGCTATCACGACGCGCGGCGTAAAAGAAACGATGATGGGCGAGATTGTAGAACTAATCGACGCCGTCCTTTCAGCGCCCGAATCGGATACCGCTATCGCTGCGGTTCGTTCAAAAGTAAACACGATGATGAAAGAGTATCCACTGTTTTCGTGGTAACTTATTCAATTAAGAATTAAAAATTAAAAATTAAAAATGAGCGACAGAAGAGATTTTTTAAGAAAAACCGTTATGCTTGGAGCCGGTGCTGCTGTGGTTTCGAGAACGGAATTATTCGGCAAAGAACCCGAATTACAGCAGAAGAAAAAGATTACGCCCGAACCGTTGACAGGTAATACATATCCCGTTGAGATGGGCTATATTCGCGCTCCTGCCCGCACGCCGCGCAAGATTAACATCCCCGACGTTGAAGGTTATAAGGCGTTGAAAGGTGATTTTCACATCCATACGCTGTTTTCCGACGGTCATGTGATGCCATACCACCGCGTTCGCGATGCCGTTGACAACGGTTTGGACGTTATTTCCATCACAGACCATTTCGAGTACCGACCATATTTCAGTCAGAAAGGCAAATGGAAACTGATAGACGAGACAGGCTTCAACTTCAACATCTGGTATGACATCGGCAAAGCAGAAGCCGACAAAGCCGGTCTGCTGCTTGTACGCGGCGGCGAGATAACCAAAAGCGTCATGCCGCCGGGTCATTTCAACGCCCTTTTTACTACCGACAACAACGCTATCTTCGCCGCTGTCGATAACTGGCGGGATATGTTGCGCGTGGCTCACGAACAAGGCGCTTTTCTGCTCTGGAACCACCCCGGATGGGAAGCCCCCAAAAGCGGAGGCATCGAAAAAGGCGCGCCGTTAGTATTTACAAAAGAGCATGAAGAGGCGTGGAAAAACGGCTGGCTCAACGGTATAGAGATATTCAACTCCACGTCATACTATCCCGTCGTGTCGGACTGGGCTAACGAACGCGACCTCGCGCTATTTGCCAACAGCGATATACACGCAACCGAGTTGGAACATTACGGACTTCAAAACCCTCTCCGACCTATTAACATTTTGCTCTGTAAAGACCGCACCGTAGAAAGCGTTAAAGACGCCATGTTCGGCAAACGCATGATAGCATGGGCGGCTAATACGCTCTGGGGGCGCGACCCTTGGATGCCGACACTTTTCAAAGCCTGTGTGAGCATCAAAACAATATCGCCGGGTACGCTGTCGCTCAAAAATACAAGTTCGCTGCCAATAAACGTTACGCTCGGCGGAGTATCTTTTGATCTGCCCGAAAACATTGAGCGTCAAGTATATATCGCCGAAGGAGTTAAGCAGATGACGGTAACAAACTGGATGATGGCAATGAACAAACCGCTTATAGTTCAGGTGTGAGAGGAATGCACTTTTTTATGCCTTTAAATTTCCGTCTCGACGCGCGTAAATTTCCGTCGAGACGGAAATTTATCTGCGTCGAGACGGAAAAATATTTTCGTCGAGACGGAAATTTATCTGCGTCGAGACGGAAATTTATCTGCGTCGAGACGGAAATTTATTCGTAATTTTTAATTCTTATGGATGACAAATAAACAAAATAGAACAGTTTCGGAAAAGCGAGTCCCGCAGGGACGCCACTTTATTAACCGTACACTTCAGTGTACGGAGAGCGCGATATCCTCCTCGTCAAGTCCCGCATGGGACGACACTTCATATCGTCGATTGCAAGTACCGTCCCGTGCGGGACTTGGACAGGATGGGTATCATCTCTACCGTATGCTAAAGCATACGGTTAATAAAGTGTTGTCCCTGCGGGACTTCCGATTACATGTTATTAATTCGTAATTTTTAATTCGTAATTCGTATGATCTCAATTGATGGCTTAACAGTCGAGTTCGGGGGTTTCACATTGTTTGACAACATCTCGTTTGTCATCAACAAAAAAGACCGCATCGCTCTGACAGGCAAAAACGGAGCCGGTAAAACTACGTTATTGCGGTTGCTTGCGGGGATGCGGCAGCCCACGAAAGGCACAATCGGCATCCCCAAAGACATGACCGTAGGCTATCTTCCGCAAGAGATGCAACTTCAAGACAGTCATACCGTTAAGGAAGAAGCGGAAAAGGCCTTCGGTCATATTCACGCTATTGAAAACGAACTCAATACGCTCACCCGTATGCTCAATGAACGAACCGATTATGACTCCGACGAATATCACAATCTCATTGAGCGCATGACAGCCGTTTCCGACAAGTACAACATCATCGGAGGGGCTAATTATCAGGCCGAATTAGAACGGACGCTTATTGGTTTAGGCTTTATGCGCAGCGATTTCGACCGTCCTACGGCTGAGTTCAGCGGCGGATGGAGAATGCGTATCGAACTTGCCAAACTGCTGCTGCAAAGCCCTGATATACTGCTGCTTGACGAGCCGACAAACCATCTCGACATAGAATCTATACAATGGCTCGAAAACTTCATCGCCACACGCGCCGACGCCGTGATGCTTGTCTCGCACGACCGCGCTTTTATCAACAACACAACCCAGCGGACTGTTGAACTCGAACTCGGACACCTCTACGACTATCGCGTGCGCTACGACGAGTATGTTGTTTTGCGTCGAGAACGCCGTGAACAGCAACTTCGAGCCTACGAAAATCAGCAAAAGATGCTTGCCGACACCGAAGCGTTCATCGAGCGCTTCCGATACAAGGCAACAAAAGCCGTTCAGGTACAGTCGCGTATAAAGCAACTGTCTAAAATTGAGCGCATTGAAGTTGACGATGAAGACAACTCTGCCTTACGATTAAAGTTTCCGCCCGCACCGCGTTCGGGTTCGTATCCGTTAATCGTTGATAATGTGGCAAAAAGTTACGGTACTCATCTCGTTTTCGCCAACGCGACGTTTACCGTCAATCGCGGCGAAAAGGTTGCTTTTGTAGGCAAAAACGGCGAAGGCAAAACCACGCTCGTGAAATGTATAATGGGCGTTATAAACGATTACAACGGCGTTTTGACGCTCGGTCATAATGTTAAAATCGGATATTTTGCCCAAAATCAGGCACAAATGTTAGACACCGACAAAACCGTCTTTGAAACAATCGATTATGTAGCAACAGGCGATATACGGACAAAAATTCGCGATATACTCGGCGCTTTTATGTTTGGCGGCGAAGCGTCGGACAAGAAAGTAGAAGTGCTTTCGGGCGGAGAAAAAAGTCGCCTTGCCATGATACGACTGCTGCTCGAACCTGTCAATCTGCTTATCCTCGACGAGCCGACCAATCATCTCGACATGCGCTCCAAAGATGTGTTAAAGAACGCTTTACGCGAGTTTGACGGCACAGTGATAGTGGTGTCGCACGACAGAGAATTTCTTGACGGACTTGTTACAAAAGTATATGAGTTTGGCGGCGGGCGCGTGCGCGAACATCTCGGCGGGATATACGAATTTCTTGAACATAAGAAGATTGACGGTTTGAGAGAGTTGGAACGAAAAACCGAAACCCAACTCAACTCCGCTAAAGTTAACCCGCCCCCTACCCTATCTTATTCGGAACAAAAAGACATGTCGCGTAGAGTGCGAAAATCGGAAAAGGCCGTTGCCGACGCCGAAAACGAAATAACGCATCTCGAAGCCGAAATTAGCGACCTCGAAAGCCGTCTCGCTACCCCAGAAGGCGCCTCTAACACAAATATTTACGGTAAATACGAAGAACTAAAACAACACCTTGCCGACGCCATGACACGCTGGGAAAAGGCTACCGAAGAATATGAACTAATCAAAAATCTATGAGAATAAAAAATGCACTTCTCAACGGTCAAAAAGTTGACATTATCATTAAAGATGATATTATTGAAGACGTTTATCCTGCGGACGACAGAAGTTATGAACTCGACCGGACGCTCAACGCTAACGGAATGGCTGTCATTCCCGGATTAGTTAACATGCACACGCATTCGCCTATGACGCTTTTCAGAGGGCTTGCCGACGATATTCCGCTTAAACAGTGGCTTGAAGAAAATATTTGGCCTGCCGAAAAGCGCCTCGACGAAGAAACGGTCTATCACGGCGCACGACTTGCCATGCTCGAAATGATTCAAAGCGGCACGACGGCGTTTAACGACATGTATCTCTGGCTTGACGTTATCGAAAAGGCTGCCGTCGAAATGGGAATCAGAGCGTATCTGTCGGAAACATGTTTCGACTTCTTTAAACCGCACGTCGCCGAAAAATGCAAACAGCAAATTATCAAACGTTTTGAACAAAAGCCTGCTGACAGCCGCATCAATTACCTTATAGGAACGCACGCAATCTACACCGTATCAGGTGATTTGTTGCGCTGGGCAGCTGATTTTGCCGTCCGCAACAACGTTTTCATGCATCTACACCTCGCCGAAACTCAACAGGAAGTAGCCGACAGCGTCAGCAATTTCGGACTTACGCCCGTCAGGTATCTGCATAAACTTAAAGTCTTAAACCCCAAACTCATTATTGCGCACGTGTTATACGTTGATGATGAGGAAATTAAGATGCTTGCCGACGCCGGAGTATCGGTTGTTCACAATCCGGCGTCGAACATGAAACTCGGCTCCGGCGCAGAGTTTAAATTTACGGAAATGAAAAGCGTCGGCATCAAAATTGCACTCGGCTCCGACGGCTGCGCTTCGTCGAACAATCTCGACATGGTTGAAGTAATGAAACTCGCGGCGCTTCTGGGCAAAGCATGGCGTAAAGACCCTACCGTGCTGACTTGCAACGAAATACTCGACGCCGCTACCGTTATACCCGCCGAAATATTCGGCATCAAAACAGGCGTCATAGCCAAAGGCTACAAAGCCGACTTGTGCCTCGTAAACTTGCAGATACCTGCTTTTACGCCTAACATCAACTTCGTATCCAACCTCGTTTACGCCGCCAACGGCAGTTGTATCGATACCGTTATCTGCGACGGCAAAGTGTTGATGAAACATCGAAAAGTTAAAAACGACGAGGATATTATTGCTTTCGTACAAAAAATCAAACAAAATGAGAATTGATATTTTAACCGTTTTGCCCGAAATGATTGAGAGCATGTTGCACTGCTCAATACTGCAACGCGCTCAAAATAAAGGTCTTGCAACTATCGTGCTGCATAATCTCCGTGATTATAGCACAAACAAATGGCGGCGCGTTGACGACTATCCTTTCGGCGGCGAAGCAGGAATGGTAATACAAATCGAACCTGTTGACCGCGCTATCACGGCTCTAAAAGCCGAAAGGACTTACGATGAGGTTATTTATACCTCACCCGACGGCGAAAAGTTTGACCAGCCGATGGCAAACGCAATGTCGATGCTGTCTAACATTATTATATTGTGCGGACATTACAAAGGCATTGATTACCGAATACGTGAACATCTGATAACCAAAGAAATATCCGTCGGCGACTATGTTCTGACCGGAGGAGAATTGGCGGCGGCAATCATAGCCGACGCTACCGTCAGACTGCTGCCCGGCGCGATAGGAGACGAACAAAGCGCGCTGTCGGATTCGTTTCAAGACGGTCTTTTAGCCCCGCCCGTCTATACCCGTCCGGCAGAATACAACGGCTGGCGAGTGCCGGACATTCTTCTGTCGGGACACGAACGTAACATCCTCGAATGGCGTCTCCAACAAGCGCAAGAACGAACCGAACGCCTTCGACCGGATATTTTATGAAATGATGTGGTACCGTCATTGGTAGTTAGAAATCAGGTAATTCATTTTCCGAGAGAGGCTATCGAAATAACGTTTATCCCATCGTTGCGGATATAACGGATTTTACTTTTATAACGGATTTTACTTTTACAAATCGCAAATAATCAGATACATACGCAAATATTTTTGCGCTGTCTGTTACTACTTACCGTTCATCATCGCAATCATATCATCCGGGTTTAAATCAAACAGCTCCATTATTTTTTGTTGCAAATCATTTAGTTTCGCATATTTTACGGTGTGGACGCTTTTGCCCAATTTGCTTTCCACTAATTTTATGTTTT
>JAITHS010000027.1 GCA_031279875.1 Tannerella sp. | reverse complement strand
TCGGTTGCAGGATTTCAGGCTTGCAAACAAAAAAACAAAGCCGACAGCCACAATTCTAAAAACAGTTTAAACTGGGACGGTATTTACGTCGGAACTATCCCCTGTGACGATTGTGCAGGTATTGAAGTTATTATCATACTTGGCGATGATAATACTTATTCAATGAGTTACAAATATCTCGGCAAGGAAAACAGCGAAGACGGCTATGCAAATTTCAGCGGCTCATTCGCGTGGAACAAAGACGGAAATACCGTCATTTTCAGCGACAAAACACGTCCGCATTATTTTAAAGTCGGCGAGAACACGCTTACTCAACTCGACAAGAACGGCAAGCCGATTACAGGCAAACTTGCCGGTATGTATGTTTTGACGAAAACCGAATCTCTCGACGACGGACACAATTCCCCCCATTAATAGGGATATTTGTCAAAAAAATACCGTATAATAGGGATTGCCCGATAAGAAAAAAATACGTACCTTTGCGGCGAAAAAACAACAAAAAGGATGCGTATCAGTGCAGTATTGACATTATTATTCGTTTGTCATTCGGCCGTTTGTCAGTTTAATATTTCAGGCAGGGTTCTGGAAGAAAAGACTAAACAGGCGGTTGAGTATGCTGCTGTGGTCGTTGCCGAACGCGAACTGTGGGCTGTTACCGATGATAAAGGCGCTTTTGCTATCAAAAACGTGGCAAAGGGAGAAGTTAAAATTTCGGTTTCGTGTTTGGGTTATGCCAAAAAGATTTTTACCGTCAAGGTAGATAAAACGCTGACGGAATTAGAGTTTCTTTTGCCGGAAGACAATCTGGCGCTCAACGAAGTAGTTGTAACGGCAAAATCGGGTTCGGAAGCGGCCACTTCGTATTCGATTGACCGTAAAGGACTTGACCATTTACAGATGCTCGGTGTAGGCGATGTGATGAGTTTGCTGCCGGGAGGTCAAACCAATCGCGCCACTCATTTGGCTACATCTTCACCTCAACGGTTAGCGTTGCGCGGCACGACAGGCGAGCATGGCAATTCGACTTTCGGCACTGCCATTGAAGTTGACGGCGTCAGGCTGTCGAACAATACATCATTTGTTTCGGGCGATTCGAAAGGCGAAGTTTACGGCGTTGATACGCGCAATATTGCTACGCACAACATCGAGTCGGTCGAGATTGTTACAGGCATCCCTTCGGTTGAATACGGTGATTTGACTAACGGAATAGTGAAAATCAACTCCCGCAGAGGCAAATCGCCGCTCAATGTTGAGATGTCAACAAAGCCAAACACCAAGCAGGCGTCATTCAGCAAAGGTTTCGACCTTATCGGCAACGTCGGCATACTGAACATCAGCGCCGAATACGTCAAGTCGGTAAACGACCTCTCCTCGCCCTATACATCTTATAAAAGAAACAACGTTACACTGCTCTACGAGAAGTCGTTAAACATTACAGGTCTGCCGTTTACAATCACCGGCGGTTTGACCGGCAATATCGGCGGCTATAACAGCGGAGCCGACCCCGACAGTTTCAAGGAAACGTATTTAAAACAAAGCGACAATACCGTCAGAGGGCATTTCAAACTCGATAGATTGCTCAACAAATCGTGGATTACGGGTATCGAAATATCCGGCTCGGCATCATATTCCGACAATCAGGAATCGGAGAAAGTCAACAAATCAAGTTCATCGGCTGTAGCGTCGATTCACGGCCGAGAAGAAGGCTATTTCGTAGCACATCAGTATGACGAGCAGCCTGACGCTCCGATAGTTATGATTCCGGCGGGCTATTGGTATCAGTTATCTAAAACCGACAATCGCCCGCTCGCCGTAGCAGCTAAAATTAAGGCAAAATGGTCGCGCAAGTTCGGCAAAATCAACAGTAATATGATGCTTGGCGTTGATTACAAAGGCGAGTTAAACAAAGGTAGGGGGCTTTATTACGACGATATGCGGTATGCCCCGACATGGCGCGAATATCGCTACGACGAGGTGCCGATGATGAACAATATTTCGTTATATGGCGAAGAAAACATTTCGGCCGAACTTGGCGGCGGCACGCTACTGAAACTTACAGCAGGATTGCGTTCCGACATTACGACGGTTAAAGGCTCGCAATACGGCACGGTGAATAGCCTCTCGCCGCGTTTTAACGCCAAGATTATACACCGCAACATGTCGCTACACGCAGGGTGGGGCAGGGCGGTTAAACTTCCGGCTTTTGCAGTGCTGTATCCTGCGCCGTCGTATTCCGACAAATTATCTTTCGCGCCCGGCACAATGGCCGACGGCACGATTTTCTACGCCTATCATATACAGCCTTACAAGACCGAATATAACCCCTCGTTGCAGTGGCAAAAAAGTCATCAGGCAGAAATAGGCCTTGAATACCGGCACGGAGAGATGAACTTTTCGATCAATTTCTGGCGCAATCGCATGATAGGCTCCTACTCAAAACTGAATAAATATACGCCTTTTGAATACAAATTTACCGACCCTCGCATGTTGGAAAGCTCTGTCATTGAGCCGATAAACCGCCGTTATTCGATAGACCGCACGACAGGCATCGTTACTGTCGGCGACCGCACAGGTCAACATCCCGACGAGACGCTCGGATACAAAGAAATGCGTACATTCAAGACCACAAATTCGTTCATAAACGGCTCTCCGTCAACGCAAAGCGGAATAGACTGGATTGCTTCTCTCGGCAAGTTACACATTATCGGCACATCAGTTCGTATAGACGGCAGTTATTATCACTACAAAGGCCTTGACGAAACTCTTAACGCATGGTCGTCAACAGGGCAGATGATGGCCGACAACAACCCTTACAAATACATCGGTTATTATGTTGGCGGCAACAGCTCGTCGAACGGTTCCGAAACAAAACAGTTGAACTCAAACATTACCTTTACGACGCATATACCGGCTATTCGGCTGATTTTTTCGCTTCGCATCGAGGCTACACTCTACGATTATACCCGCAATTTGAGCGAATATGCCGACGGCTCTCCGCGTGGTTTTATACTCGACGCCAGAGAAGATTATTTCCCTTCGTCAGGCTCATATTCGGGCATATACAATCAAGACCGGTATGTCGGTTTTTACCCTTTATATTATACAATGTATGAAGATACGGATACGAGGATACCGTTTGCCGAGAAGTTTCTCTGGGCGCGCGACAACGACCGCAGTCTCTACAACGAACTTGCCAAATTAGTAGTTAAAACCAATACCGACTACTATTTCAACGACAACCGCCTGTCGGCATACTGGTCGGCTAACATCAACATTACCAAGGAGATGGGCGACCGTGCGTCGATTTCGTTTCAAGCACGCAATTTCCTCAACAATCTTCAAACGGTTACTTCAAGCAACCGCAATTCAACAGTGTCGGTATATAGAACGTCTTATATACCAACGTTTTACTACGGATTATCATTAACAGTTAAATTATAAATTATTAATTCAAAGCAAAATGAAAAAAATTAGATTTTATTTTTATCAACTTCCGCTGCTGTGCATTGTCGGAAGTATTGTCATGGGTGTTATGAACTCATGCAAGGACGAAGAAGAAGGGGTTAAAACGTTTACTCTCAAAGTACAACTGAAATATCCCGACGGCTATCAGTCGGCTGCAGGTGTTGAGGTGAAACTCAACAGCACCCTTACCGACGCTACCTTTAAAGCCGCTACCGATGCCACCGGTACGGCAGAGTTTCTTATCGTAGCAGGTACTTATCAGGCAATCGCTTCCGAAACGCGCATCGCAGAAGGCAACAAATATGTGCTTTTTAACGGCACTAAAAGCGATATTGTCGTGGCAAACAATTCTTCCGGCAGTACGGAATTATCGGTAACGGTTGATTTGACCGAATCGAAGACAAGTGCGCTGGTTATTAAAGAATTGTATAACGGCGGTTGTCAAAAAGACGACGGGTCGGGTTCGTTTACTTTCGACCAGTATGTAGTCCTTTACAACAATTCGGATGCGCCTGTTTCGTTGAAAAACATCACTATAGCGGCATGTATGCCAAGTAACGGTCATGCGACGAACAATTTTATTACCGGCGGCGAACTTACATACAAAACGCAGGGCTGGATACCGGCCGGTTTCGGACTTTGGACGCTTGAACGCGACGTACAACTCGCTCCGGGTAAGCAGATTGTGATTTCTATGGAAAATTCAATCGACAATACCCAGACGTACAAAAACTCAATCAATTTCGCTAATCCCGAATACTATGCGTGCTACGATGTTGCCGTATTTCCGAATACATCGTATTACAAAATCTCGGATGTCATACCTACCGACCACTATCTTAAAGGATACAAATTTGCAGGCGTTACTGCCAATGCTTATGTATTGAGTGTTTCTTCGCCGGCGTTTTTTGTCTTCCAACCGGCATACGGCGTTTCTTTTACCGACTATGTTACTAATGCCGACAACATCATTCTGCATGGCGGCAGCACGTCGCAAGCAAACCTCAAAACGCCTGTCGAATGGGTCATAGACGGTATAGAAGTGTTCCAGAAAGGACAGGAATCCAAAAGTGTTAAACGACTGACGGAAGAAGTTGACGCCGGATTTGTCTATATTACCAATAATCAGGGATATACTCTTTATCGTAATGTTGACAAAACACTGACCGAAGCTATTGCGGAAAACGAAGGTAAGATAGTTTATTCTTATTCGGGCGGCATAGAAGGCAGTACCGATGCAAGCGGTATCGATGCCGAAGCGTCTATCAAAAACGGCGCCCGAATAGTCTATAAAGATACTAACAACTCAACTAACGATTTCCATATACGCGCCAAAGCGTCGATTAAAAATTAGTGGTTAGTTTTTAGTGGTTAATTATTCTAATATGAAGTTTTTCTTTTTTGCCGGACTGTTAGGTTGTGTTGCTCTCTCGGTGCAGGCGCAGCAAACCGGGACATCCGCGTTGTTTCGTTACGATATCGACTTCGTGCGCTGCTCAAACGCGATGCTGACGAGCGATAATGCCGCCGGTCTTTATAAACTGCCGACGCTCAAAATGTCGGTGGCACAATTGTCGATGCTCAAAAGCGACGGCGGTTTTGTCAACTATTATCAGTCGGACAACAGCAGGAGTTGGGCGGCGCTTACCGAATCGTACTATCGCTTGAACGACAGGACTGTCTTTTACGGAAAAGTAGAATATCAAGATTTTACCGGCAAAAACATGAGCGGCTCGGTATTTCTTGACCCCTATCTTTATCCGTTTGATATTACGGAGATGACGACTGAAAACGCAGGAAAGAAAAACAGCGAGACTTACAATCTCGTCGGCGCTGTGGGGTATGAATTGTCGCGCAAGATAGTTGTCGGCGCAAAAGCGGATTACAAATCGGCTAACTACGCCAAGTTTAAAGACCTGCGACATACTAACTCTTTTCTTGATTTTACTTTGACGCCGGGCATAATATTCCGCCCTAACGCCAAAATCGACGTCGGACTTAACTGGTTCTATCGCAAAAGCGTCGAAGGAATGCTCTTTAAGATGTATGGTACTACCGACCGCCAATACACTTCGCTAATCAGTTTTGGGGGCTTTTACGGGCGTACCGAACTGTTTGGCGAAGACGGATATACCGATTCCAACGGCAATCCGGCCGTCAATACTTTCAACGGTTTGTCGGCGCAGTTAACATTAAGACCCTCCGCCGATTGGAACTGGTACAACAACGTTTCGTACAAAACATTCGACGGCTACTATGGCCGACGCTCTACCACAACGCCCGTTTACAGCGAACACAACGGCTCGACAACGGCGTTTGAAACCGTCATCTCGCACCCGACAGCCCTGCACCGCCACGACCTGAAAGCGACGTTCATAAGCGAAAATGTCGCTAATTTCGAGAACATCTATCGTAAGGAAAACCGGCCCGGCAACCGCACCGAGATAGTCTATTTCGGCAATACGGAAGCGCTTAACCGGCACATTATCAAGGCCAACGTTGAATATATCGGAAACCTGTTCGTGAAAGATTACAGTTCACGCTGGCTTCTGCGTGCGGGATGCGATTTCTATAACCGTCAACAAACGGCGACTGTTTTTCCTTACTACCGCAAACAGGATTTTTCTTCACTCACAGCCCGTCTGTCAGCCCAACGTCGCATCGACAGCCGCCGCAACGTTTATCATATCACCTTTGCCGCAAACTATGGTACGGGTTGGTCGGGACTGTCTCAAAGCAACGGTGCCGCAATCGACGGTCTTTATACCACTCCGTCGGAAAACGAGTACGAGCCAAAGCGTTCCGACGCCTTGTTGCAGCATGAATACGAGTACTTCACAGCACCACGCATCGGCGCCGTTGCCGGTTTCGGCTTTACACGCCTGTTGTCAAACAATCTGAAAGCATATACAAACATTACATACTCGTTTACAAATGCCTTAAATGTTAAATATCTAAACAGCACCGCCCAACAAATATCCGTTGCCGTAGGATGCGCGTTTGCTACGAATTAGAATGATTTATACCGATAGAAAATAGAAATCCGACGCGATGAGCATTGCGTTTAGTGTTACTTTTTTCGTATTTCGGCCAACTGACGCTTCATGTCTTCGAGGGCTTTGTTCTTTTCTTCGAGGGCTTTGTTCTTTTCTTCGAGTACTTTGTCTTTTTCTTCGAGTACTTTGTCTTTTTCTTCGAGGGCTTTGTCTTTTTCTTCGAGGGCTTTGTCTTGCGCTTCAAGCGTTTTGTCTTTTTCTTCGAGAGCTTTGTCTTTTTCTTCGATTACTTTGCCCTGCGCTTTGAGTTCTTTGCCCTGCGCTTTGAGTTCTTTGCCTTGTGCTTTGAGTTCTTTGCCCTGCTCTTTGATTACTTGGTCTTTCTGTGCGGCTTCGCGCTCCCGTTCGCGAAGCTCTTCTAAATAGTCGTCTTCCATCTCCATCTGATACTGCATTTCTTCGTTTTCGGAGGCCATACGCAAACGGCGGATTACGGGACGGTAGATTTCGGGGAAATCGTCTTCGTTGATGTTCAGAAAGTATTGTTTCATATTTGTGCGGTTATTCTGCTCAAA
>JAITHS010000012.1 GCA_031279875.1 Tannerella sp. | reverse complement strand
TAAGGAACGAGGGCTTTGGGGATGCGGATGCCGTCGGGTGTTTGGTTATTTTCGAGCAATGCTGCTACTATGCGGGGCAGGGCGAGGGCGCTGCCGTTGAGGGTGTGGCAAAGTTGGGTCTTCTTGGTCTCGTCGCGGTAACGACATTTAAGGCGGTTTGCCTGATAGGATTCAAAATTGGATACCGAACTGACTTCGAGCCAGCGTTTTTGGGCTGCCGAATATACTTCAAAGTCGAATGTCAGTGCGGAGGTAAAACTCATATCGCCGCCGCAGAGACGTAAAATACGCCATGGCAGTTCGAGCTGCTCAACGAGGGTTTGAACATAGTCAACCATCTCTTGGAGTGATTGATACGAATGTTCGGGTGTGTCGATGCGCACGATTTCTACTTTGTCGAACTGATGAAGTCGGTTTAAGCCGCGCACGTCTGCTCCGTAAGAGCCTGCTTCGCGGCGGAAACATGCCGAGTAGGCGGCGTTTTTGAGCGGCAGAGCGGCCGTGTCGAGTATAACGTCGCGATAGATGTTTGTAACTGGCACTTCGGCGGTGGGGATGAGATAAAGGTCATCCAAGCCACAGTGGTACATTTGTCCTTCTTTATCAGGCAATTGTCCCGTTCCGTAGCCGGAAGCGGCATTAATAACGTAAGGTGGCTGGACTTCCACATAACCGGCTTCGCGGGCATTATCCAGAAAAAAGTTAATCAGCGCCCGTTGCAGTCGCGCACCGTAGCCGATATAGACAGGAAACCCTGCGCCGGTAATCTTGACGCCGAGTTCAAAGTCGATGAGGTTGTATTTTTTTGCAAGTTCCCAATGAGGCAATGCGTCGGCGGGCAGCGTCGGAATGACGCCGCCCGTTTTTTCGCATTTATTATCTTCGGCTCCGTAGCCTTCCGGAACGGACGAATGCGGCAGGTTGGGGATAAGGACTAATGTGTCGGCTATGATTTTTTCGACTTTAGCCTTTATCTCTTCCAACTGTTTGCAAACGTCTTTTAGTTCCGCTACTTCGGCTTTCGCTGCTTCTGCTTCATCGCGCTTGCCTTCTTTCATTAGCAGGCCGATAGTTTTCGAAGCGCTGTTGATTTGAGCCAGATTACTATCAAGCGTAGCCTGAGTATTACGTCGCAAGGTATCGGCTTCTATCACGCGGTCGATATCCTTAACGGCGTCGAAGTGCTTAATGCTCAATCGTTTGACAACTTCGTCACGATTTTCTGTTATCGTTTTTAGAGTAAGCATAAAACAGACTTATTCTTCCTTTTTTGCTTTCGTTTTAGCAGGTTTTTCGGTTGCTTCGACAATATCGGCTACCGGTTCGGCTTTTTTGGCTGCTTTTGGTTTGGCTGCTGCTTTGGGCTTCTTGGTGTCCGCTTCCGGCGACGCTACTTCCGGCGCTGCAACTTCCGCTTCCGGCGCCGCAACTACGGCAGTTTCGGTAATTTCCGCAGCAGGCGTAGCAGCAGGTTGAACAACCGTCGTAACAGCAGGCTTAACCACCGGTTCAACTACCGGCGAGCCGATGCTTTTCACCGAAATAAACGAGCGGTTGTTTTTAGTTTTGGTAAAGACCACGATACCGTCAATAGCGGCATGAATAGTATGGTCTTTTCCCATAAACGTATTTTCGCCCGGATGATGTTCCGTACCACGTTGACGGATGATGATTTTTCCGGCTTTGGCGAACTCGCCGCCGAAGAGTTTTACTCCCAGCCTTTTGCTTTCCGATTCGCGGCCGTTTTTAGAACTGCCGACTCCTTTTTTGTGTGCCATTTCTTTTTTCTCCTTTCAACGTTTATGCAACAATCTCTTTAATAATCACTTCCGTAAACTGCTGACGGTGTCCGTTGAGTTTGCGGTGTCCTTTACGTCTCTTTTTGTGGAAGACCAGGACTTTGTCTCCCTTTACTAACGGCGAAACTACTTCTGCCATTACTTTTGCGCCTGCTACTGTCGGAGCTCCTACGGTTATTGCGCCGTCGGCGTCAACAAGCAGTACTTTTTCAAATTCTAACGTCGCACCGGATTCGACATTGCCGATGTGGTGGACAAAAATTTTCTTACCTTGTTCAACTTTAAACTGTTGACCCTGAATTTCTACTATTACGTACATCTGTCTAATTATTAACAGGTTATGTCCCGAAGGCGGGCGCATTTATAGTGCCACTTGACTGCCTGTGAGGTTCAAATCGGGCGCAAAGGTAGTGCTTTTTTTCAAGAAAACAAAATTTTTTTCAAAAAAAATTTGGCGGTTACAAAAAAAGGTTGTACCTTTGCACCCTCAAAAATGAGAAACGGGATGTAGCACAGTTGGCTAGCGCGCCACGTTCGGGACGTGGAGGTCGGACGTTCGAGTCGTCTCATCCCGACTGTAAATGAAGAGGTTACCTTTAAGCGGGAACCTCTTTTTTTTTAAGGAACCTCGAAAAATTGTTTTTTGTCAAAAAAAATCAGTACTTTTGTGTATGAAAATGACGAACAGAAAAATATTACTGCTTGTAATTCAGGTGTTTATGTTTTGCGGAAATCTGTTTGCCACCGATATTTGCATATCGGGAATTGCCATTTCGGGCAATAAACAAACGAAAGAATTTACGATACTGCGCGAATTGCCGTTCAGTGTCGGAGACGTCATGCCCGAAGACAAACTGATACGTCAACTTGCCGTAGCAACCAGTCATCTGAACAATACTTCTTTATTTAATTATGTATATCTTGATTACATTCCCGACATGCTTGATACTGCCGACTGTTTGTCGTGTATCGTTACGGTGCGTGTCGAAGAACGATGGTATTACTGGCCGCAGGTAAGCCTCAAACTCGAAGACCGCAACCTCAGCACGTGGATTCACGACCGTAATTTCGACCGCATAACGATAGGCTGGGGTATGCGCGTTTATAACGTGTTCGGAATGAGGCATAAAATGACTGTCAGCCATTATTTCGGCTTTGAAAAAGGGCTGCGGCTGGGTTATTACAACATCGCGCTCGATAAGGAACGAACAAAACTGCTCGGTTTCAGCGGCGCTTTGCTGTATAATCATACGATGGATTTGAAGTCGGAAAACAATAAGGTTATATATCTGAAAAACAAAGACTTATACCTCAATAGATCGTTTGTGGGAAATATCAACTATACTTACCGCCCGCACATACGCTCGCTGCACACTTTCTCGCTCGGATACAGCCGTATGCATCTCGGCGATACAATCCTGCGCGCCAACAGCGGGTATTGGGAATCCAAAAATCCGATAAACTGCGCTTTTAACATTTCTTATGATTTTTCTTACGAACATCGAGATTATTACGCATATCCAACAAACGGCTGGTTTGCAGGTGTTTATCTTAACGGAATAACAAGCAACAGTGCGCGTTTTTTCTACGGTGAAATGAACCTTAGACTGCAATATTATAAAGAATTTATGCCGAGACTGTTTTGGAGTTCGCGTCTTAATACCGGTCTGACTTTCAAAAACAAACATTCCTACATTTACGACCGGCATGTAGGCTATGACGACAAAAATATTACCGGCTATGATTACTATGTCGTTGACGGTCAGCATCATGCAATACTCAACAACGACCTGCGTTTCTGCATCATGCCCAAACGTGTGTTCGTGTTCGGCTCCAACAAGGACGCTTCAAAGTTTAAGAAGATACATTTTACGCTCTATCTTAAACTGATGTATGACATGGCTTATGTCTATCACGGCTACCCGGAGCCGTCAAACACGCTTGCCAACACTTTTCTGTACGGCAGCGGCATAGGTCTCGACCTCGTAACTTATTATGACATAGTGCTTAACGCAAGTTATGCCGTCAACAAACAGCGACAAGGCGGCTTCTACTTCGGCATCAAAGCACCAATATTTTAAGCAATCCGGAAGAAAAAGCACGCTGGATTGCTTCGTACCTCGCAATGACGAATGCCCTGTACGTTAACGCCCTCGTAATGATGCAGTTAAGTAAAAAACGTCATTACGAGCAGGAATGATAGCCCCAAACGAAAAAGGATGACGGTTCCTCGCAATGACGAATGCCCTGTGCGTTAATGCGCTAATAATGCTGCTATTAAGCAAAAAAAACGTCATTGGTAGCAGGGGTAAAACAATCAAATACGCATATTTTATAAATAATTATAAAAAAATAACATTGAAAATTTGCAAACAACAAAATAAACTATTACCTTTGCAGTCGGATTTCAAATATTTTGTATTATGACAAAAGATGCTAAACACATAATAATCAGATATTTAAGCCTCTCATCAGAGAAGTTAAGATTACTGTTATGTGCATTATTCATTCTCCTATTTTTGCCGGCCATCTATCTATCTATCTATCTATCTATGGAAAAACGGATGGACGGAAACGGCTAAACTTCCGGCGCCGAAGAGACGGAATTTTGTTAAACCTTATCAAAACACCACAGGAGATTATTTCGGAGCCGTCGGCTTTTGAAACGCTCCGCCCTCCGGCGGCATGTCCGGTTGAACCTGTTTTTTTCTTTATGCTTTGAGGGAAAGACAGGGACGGACAAAAAAA
>JAITHS010000007.1 GCA_031279875.1 Tannerella sp. | reverse complement strand
CAAAACCTGTTGCCTGTCTTACGATATTTTGCCATTTCTTTTTATTGTTAAATTATACCGCAAAGGTACGAATAATTATTTGAATATCAAAATATTATGCCCTTTTTAACTAAAGTTTAACACTTTTTGCTCTCCGTTTTATATCTCGTTGATTTACAGGAAGTTAATTTTTAGAGGTGACCAATACAAAATTACAACTTTTTGGCGACAGTTTTAAACTGTCGCCTTTTTTAGTCAAATTTTTTGTCGGTCAGTAGTGAGATAAAATAATACAAATAAATGGATGAGTAAATCTTTCATAATATTATCATTATGCTTTGTTATCGGGCAGAGACCGCCTTGGCTCGACTCTTGACGCCTCATTACAAACGTGCTCTGAAGAATTAAGAGTTGAGAGTTGAGAGTTGGTTGGTTCAAAAAAAGTTGAGGTGCTATGGCATTCGTCATTGGTAGTGATCTTGAGATTGTTGAACCGACTTATCGGGCGTATCGGAGGTATTATTTGCCGTTTCGGAGTGTTTTAACATTTGTTGACATGTAATTATACCTATCTTTGCGGCGTTTTAATATAAATGTAAAACAAATGCAAAACAAATGTATAGTATTATATTACATTCATGTAAAGTTTGATTACAAGTCGGTACAATTAATAATCATGCTGATAATCGGCTTATCGACAACGTTTAACGTCGCCCGTGCGCAGGATACAGTCGCCCGTAAATCCTACGTCAGCGAGTTCTATTTCAAAGAGCCGATAATCAATGTGTTACATGATTTTGAGACAAAATACGGATTGCCGCTCAAATACGATAAGGCTGAAATTCAGGATATTATCTATACCGGCGATTTTATGTCGGAGAAGATTAAGGACGCTTTTGCGGCTATTATCGGCAGCATTAAAGAGTTGGCATATTATATTGACGGTGAGGGCGTTTACTGCGTTGTGTTGGCAAAAAACCGTCCCCGAAACCGTACCGGAGTCGAAAACAGGCAGTATCGCGGCGAGGCTTCGAGGAAAAATCTGACCGTTACAGGCAGGATTAAAGACCAAACGAACGGCGAGTTTTTGCCTTTTGCGACAGTGCAGGTAGAAGGCGACGCGCGGGTAGCAACGGCGACTAATACCGACGGATATTTCACGCTATATAATGTGCCTTCGGATACAGCGACGCTGATATTCAGGTATTTAGGCTATGAGACGCAATATTTTCATCTCTCACCCGAAATAGATGTGGAAAACATGTTTGTAGAGTTGTTGCCTACAACTAATGACCTCGACGAGGTGGTTGTGGTGGCAACGCGCGAAGATGTGTTAAAAATTCCTGCGATGTCGGTCGGCGTGATTCAAACTACGGCGGCGAAAATTGCCGACCTTCCGGCGCTGGGAGAGAAAGATTTGTTTCGCACTTTTCAGTTGATGCCGGGCATTTCGGCTGCCAACGAATCGTCGGCGGGGATGTACGTGCGCGGCGGGACGCCAGACCAAAATCTTGTCCTCTACGACGATTTTACGATTTATCATCAGGAGCATCTGATGGGAGTGTTCAGCGCGTTTAACACCAACGCAGTCAAGGATATACAACTGCACAAAGGAGGCTTCGACGCAAAATACGGCGGCAGACTTTCGTCGGTCATGGAAATTGTCGGCAAAACGGGCAATGATAAGGCTTTAAACGTGGGCGGAGATATTGGTTTTCTGGGTTTTAACGCTTTTGCGGAGATGCCTTTCAAGAATGAAAAAGGCTCGTTTTTCATCGCGGGAAGACGTTCGTTTCAAAGTTTTATGTACGACAAATTTACGAGCGTTTATTCCGAAAATTCCGCGTCTTCGGGCGGTGGCTTTGGAGGCGGTCTGGGCGGCGGACGTTTTAATCAACGAAATCAGCAGAAACCGGAGTCGTACTTCTACGATTTGAACGCCAAACTGACATATAACCCGACGAAGCGCGACATCCTCTCTGCCAGCTTTTTCAACGGCGAAGACGTACTCGACAACTCGCGCTCGTCGTTCGGAAGTTCCTTTATGTCAGGCAGTATCATCGACAAAACAAACTGGGGAAATGTCGGCAGCAGCCTCAAATGGTCGCGCAACCGTAATGATAAGTTTTATTTCAACTTATTGGCTTCATTTTCAAACTATTACAGCCTGCGCAACCGTAATAATAACATGACCAACTCATCTTCCGGCAGTTCGACGGGCAACGTGGCTGTAATGTTTAATCAAAATACGGACGAAAACAACCGTTTGCTCGATTTTTCTTTGAAGATGGATAATGAGTTGAAAATCAGCGGCTCCAATCATCTCGAATTTGGTCTTAACTATTCCAACTATAATATCCGCTATCGCTACCGGCAAAGCGATTCGCTCGAAATCCTGAATTTACGTAACGACGGCAATCTTTTAGCTGCTTATGTGCAGGATAAATTGACTGTTAATGAGCGTTTTACGATATTGCCTGGCATCCGTATGTCGTTTTATGACGTTACCGCAAAACTATATCCCGAACCTCGCCTGCAAGCGTTCTATAAAGTCAATAAACGTCTGAATATCAAAGCTTCTACGGGATATTACTATCAGTTCGTGAACCGTATCGTGCGCGAAGACATCTCGGCCGGAAGCCGCGATATATGGTTACTGTCTGATAATAAGGGTATTCCTGTCAGTAGCGCGACGCATCTTGTCGGCGGGTTGAGTTATGAGACGCGAGACGTGCTTTTTGACGTCGAGAGCTACTACAAACGGTTGCACAATCTGTCGGAATATACGTTGCGGTTTGCACCGTCGTTTATTGATAATTCCGGTTATCAGGAGTTTTTCTACAACGGCGAGGGTTATTCGCGGGGCGTGGATTTTTTGCTTCAAAAGAAGTACGGCAAACTGACCGGATGGGTGGGCTATACGCTTGCCGAAACACGCTACCGTTTTCCTGTCTATGGCGACGGTTACTTTGCTGCCAATCAGGATGTTACGCATGAGTTCAAGACTGTGCTGACTTATAAGCCACGCCGCGACCTGACCCTCTCGGCAACATGGATTTACGCTACCGGAAAGCCTTATACAGAGCCGATTGGGGGCTACAAACTGACTACGCCCAACGGCGGAGAGATGAATTTTATCGTCGTGGACAAGAAAAACAACGCCCGATACCCCGCCTATCATCGTCTCGACCTGCTGGCGAAATACGACCTGTCGTTTATCCGTTATTTCAAATCAAGCGTCAGCGTGTCGTTGTTTAACGTCTATGACCGCGCAAACGTCTGGTACAAAGAGTATTCCTACGACGAAGCTGTCGGCATGACCGAAACAAATATCAATTTACTTGGGTTTACGCCTAATGTAACATTTAGTTTTCAGTTGAGGTAGAAATCGCTGACTATTAGTTCTTTGACATATTGGTTTACACGTATCCCGCAAATCCTTTTTATTTGTTTACGTATAATCTGAAAAATTATTACTACCTTTGCGGTTATAATTTTAATATTGTAAAACTATGGCAACTATAACATTAAACTACGACGCACGGAATTTCCAAGCTAAAAAACTACTGGAATACGTCCTGTCAATCGGCATTTTTAATGAAGAAAAGGTCGAAAAACGCCGGAAAACAGGGCTTGAACTTGCAATTGAAGATGTGGAAAACGGACGGGTTTATACCGCCTATGTTCCGAAAAACAAGAGAATAGATGCAGGAGCAAGTTAAATTGACTGTCAAACAATTTTTTTGGAAAATCAAGAACTTTGACGAGTCGGCAATATACACAGTATTATACACGCACCAGTTCAAAAAGGCTGTTAATATTGCTTTTCGTAGAAATTTAGACCTGAATTTATTGAAAGAGATTGTTTATCGTCTGGCACAAGGAAAAGAGCTTGGGATTAAATACAAGCCACATAAACTGCAAGGGTACAAACATGATATTTGGGAATGTCATGTACAACCTGATTGGTTGCCATTATTATATTGATTATCAATTTATTATATAATATATGAAATATTTTTGTGAAACTTTTATGACAATTTTACTGACAACGATTTTACTGACAACGATGCCGACGTCTTGCGGAGAAGCGTTGATGGACAGCGCTGTCAATACCGACATGCCCATCGTCGAGAGTTACATTCATGAAGGGTCTAACACTCTGACTGTCAATCTGTACAGTATGGAAGTCTATCTCAAAGACGACTTCATCCTCTCAAAACCCATCACAAGCCTGACGCCGACAGTAAACGGCAAAACCATGAACGAAATAGCCGATGGCATGTATTCTATTGATTACCAAATAGATACAATAAGAAGCAACAACCGCTTCGACCTGCAATTAGACTACAAAGGCAAAACAATTACCGCTTCCACAACAGTTCCCGAAAAAGTTAAAAACCTGACAATCAGTCCCGAATACATTGAGCGCGAAAACTCGTCGTATTTTTGGGACATGACCGGCGACACGACCCAAATTCGCCTCACGTGGGATGACCACGAAAGCAGTTATTATCAGATATATATCGAAAGTCCCGCGACGTCCGACATACCCGACTTCGGTGGCGGCATGGAGTTCCGTCGCCGCATGATGCAACCATTCAAAGGCAGCAGTTACACCACCACTTCGCGCGAGTTCCGCACCGTCGGCAAATACGTCATAACAGTCTATCGCGTATGCAAAGACTACGCCGACCTCTACGAGCGCATAAGTTCGACCGACCTCGCAAATCCCTCATCTGCAATAACTAACGCCTTCGGAGTCTTTACCTCCATGAGTTTCGCCAAAATAGATTTTTACGTCGTCGAAACCGAAACAACAGAAGAATAAGTTGAATATTAATCTGTTTGAATGTAATATTGAAGCGTCGGATATCAAAAGGATAGGGATGACATACAGGGCATTATCTTTGCGAGCAGGAATGATACCACCAAATGAAAGGTAATGACGGTACCATGTCATTGCGAGAGCATTAACGCACAGGGCATTCTTCATTGCGAGGTACGAAGCAATCCGGAAGGAATGGTACGCTGGATTGCTTCGTTCCTCGTAATGACGGACGTAAGCTCCAAACCACTTGCAGAACTCTCAACTCTCAACTCTCAACTCTCAATGACGAATGCCGATAGCATTTCAAACTTTTTTTTGTCTTTCTCAAAAAAAGTATTTACCTTTGCATATTATTTATGACAAAATTTAATTAAAAATATATTACAACATGGACAAGAAAAGAGTTTATACGTTTGGTAACGGCAGCGCCGAAGGCCGTGCAGACATGAAAAACCTCCTCGGAGGTAAAGGCGCAAACCTTGCAGAAATGAACCTTATCGGGGTACCCGTACCTCCGGGTTTTACTATCACAACCGATGTTTGTACCGAGTACAATCAACAGGGAAAAGAATCTGTCATAGCCATTATCAAAGGCAGTGTCGAAGAGGCGATGACGAAAGTCGAAGCCCTGACGGGAACAAAATTCGGCGACAAAGAAAACCCTTGCCTCGTTTCCGTCAGGTCGGGCGCTCGCGTTTCGATGCCCGGAATGATGGATACAGTGCTTAATCTGGGCATGAACGACGAAGCCGTCGAAGCTATTGCAAAAAAATCAGGCAATCCGCGCTTTGCTTACGATTCCTATCGCCGCTTTGTGCAGATGTACGGCGATGTAGTGCTGGGCATGAAGCCGACGTCGAAAACCGAAATCGACCCTTTTGAGCAAATCATGGAAGAAGTGAAAGCATCCAAAGGCGTCGAATTAGACACCGAATTAGACGTCGATGACCTGAAAACGCTTGTTATCAAGTTTAAAGCCGCCGTCAAAGCCCAAACAGGCAAAGATTTCCCCGAAAGTCCGTGGGAGCAACTATGGGGCGCCGTTTGCGCAGTGTTCGACAGTTGGATGAACGAGCGCGCAATCCTCTACCGTCAAATGTACCGCATCCCCGAAGAATGGGGTACGGCCGTCAACGTGCAGGCTATGGTGTTCGGTAACATGGGTACCACATCGGCTACAGGAGTAGCTTTTACCCGTAATGCCGCTACCGGAGAAGACATTTTCAACGGCGAGTATCTTATCAATGCGCAAGGCGAAGACGTCGTTGCCGGCATCCGCACCCCGCAGCAGATAACGCTCGAAGGCTCGCGGCGCTGGGCAGAACAGCAAGGCGTAACCGAAGATGTGCGCAAAGCCAAATATCCGTCGCTCGAAGAAGCAATGCCCGAATGCGCCAAACATCTCATCGAGATACAACAAAAACTCGAAGACCATGCTCGCGACATGCAAGACCTCGAATTTACTATTCAAGACAATAAACTGTGGCTTTTACAGACACGCAACGGCAAACGTACCGGCGCCGCAATGGTTCGCATAGCAATGGAAATGCTCCGACAGGGCTTGATAGACGAAAAGACGGCACTACTGCGTCAAGAGCCTGAAAAACTCGACGAGTTGCTTCACCCTGTGTTTAAAAAATCAGCTCTCGCAGCCGCAACACCGCTTACAAAAGGCTTGCCCGCTTCCCCCGGCGCTGCTACCGGAATGATAGTATTTCATGCCGATGACGCCGAAGAATGGGCTAAACGCGGCGACAAAGTCGTTCTTTGCCGTATCGAAACATCTCCCGAAGACTTGCGCGGTATGAACGCCGCACAAGGCATCATGACGGCACGCGGCGGTATGACATCACACGCCGCAGTAGTGGCTCGCGGTATGGGAAAATGCTGTGTATCAGCAGCTAACGGAGTACTTATCGATTATAAAGCCAAAACTTTAACCGTCGGCGACAAGACACTCAAAGAAGGCGACTGGATTTCGCTTAACGGCTCGACAGGCCTTGTTTATGCCGAAAAAATTGAAACACAAACGCCAGAAATGAGCAGCGACTATCTCGAACTGATGACTCTTGCCGACAAGCACGCCCGCCTCAAAGTGCGTACTAATGCCGACACTCCGCACGACGCAAAAGTGGCTTGCGGTTTCGGAGCGCAAGGTATCGGACTTTGCCGCACGGAACACATGTTTTTTGAAGGCGACAAAATTATTGCCATGCGCGAGATGATTTTAGCCAAAGACGAAGCCGGTCGCCGCAAAGCACTCACCAAACTGCTGCCGTTACAGAGAGCCGATTTCTCCGGTATCTTCGAGGCGATGAACGGACTGCCCGTAACAGTGCGCCTGCTCGACCCGCCACTGCATGAGTTTGTTCCTCACGATGAAAAAGGTCAGCAGGAAATGGCTCGCGTAATGGGCGTTCCTTACGAAGAAATACATGTTCGCGTAGAAGGCTTGCTCGAACAAAATCCGATGCTCGGCTTGCGCGGATGCCGTCTGGGTAATCTCTATCCCGAAATTACCGAAATGCAAACGCGCGCTATCATCGAAGCCGCTCTTGACCTCAAAGCCAAAGGCGTCGGCGTTTATCCCGAAATAATGGTGCCGCTGACAAGTATCCTGCATGAGTTTGAACATCAGAAAAAAATTATCGACGAGACGGCTCAAAAAGTCTTTGCCGAAAAGGGCGTCAGCATCGACTACAAGGTAGGCACGATGATAGAAATACCGCGTGCAGCTCTGACGGCACACCGCATAGCCGAAGCCGCCGAGTTCTTCTCTTTCGGCACTAATGACCTGACACAGATGACTTTCGGCTTCAGTCGCGATGATGTAGCCAAGTTCCTGCCGATGTATCTTGATAAACATATCCTCAAAGAAGACCCCTTTGCGGTGTTAGACCAGAAAGGCGTCGGTCAGTTAGTCGAAATGGCAACACGCAAAGGCCGCGAAGTGCGTCCCGAACTCAAATGCGGCATCTGCGGCGAACACGGCGGCGAACCGTCATCAGTCAAG
>JAITHS010000354.1 GCA_031279875.1 Tannerella sp. | reverse complement strand
GTGGTACCACTAACCACTAACCACTAACCACTAACCACTAACCACTAACCACTAACCATTAACTCCAAATGCGCACCACAACACGTTGAGGAGACGATTTCTTGTTGCAGAATAAATTTTTTTGAAAAAAGTTTGAAAAAAGTTTGGTGAATTGAAAAAAAGTTCGTACCTTTGCAGCCCCAAATTAAGGGAAAACAGATTTTTTAACAGTAAAATTAAAAGCAGAAAAATGCCTACAATTCAACAGTTAGTAAGAAAAGGAAGGGAGAAATTAGTGGTCAAAGGAAAGTCGCCAGCCCTTGACGCCTGCCCTCAACGACGCGGCGTATGCGTCAGAGTTTATACTACGACGCCCAAAAAGCCGAACTCGGCGATGCGAAAAGTGGCGCGCGTGCGCCTTACGAACCATAAGGAAGTGAACTCGTACATTCCGGGCGAGGGTCATAACCTTCAAGAGCACTCAATAGTGATGGTGCGCGGCGGCAGGGTAAAAGACCTTCCGGGCGTGCGTTATCATATTGTACGCGGTACATTAGATACGGCAGGTGTGGCAAGCCGCACGCAACGACGCTCCAAATACGGCGCGAAACGTCCCAAAGCAGGAGCCGCCGCAGCAGCAGCTAAAAACGCAACCGCTAAAAAGAAATAATTGACACAGAGAATAATTATCAGAGTATTAATTAATTAGTTTGCAGATTGGAAGTTGACGAAAGAATAAGTATAAAACAGCGACGCTGAACGAACCATTAAACAAATGAAATGAGAACAGCAAAACTGATGAAACGGTTGAGTAAACGAGTTCGACGGAACTTTGTTGAAGACGGCAAAAAAAGAAAAACATCAACAACCAAAAAGTAAATGAAGCAAATTTTAAAATAAAAATGAGAAAAGTTAAGCCAAAGAAACGCCAACTCCTACCCGATCCGGTATATGGCGATACAAGGGTTACAAGATTTGTGAACCACTTGATGTATGACGGTAAAAAGAACGTGGCATACACCATATTCTATTCCGCTTTGGACAATGTAAAGGCGAAACTGCCTAACGAAGAAAAAACGGCGCTCGACATCTGGAAAGAAGCGCTTGACCATATTACACCTAATATTGAGGTGAAATCACGTCGCATAGGTGGAGCGACGTTTCAAGTTCCCACAGAGATTCGTCCCGACAGGAAAGAATCTATTTCAATGAAAAATCTTATAGAATATGCGCGTAAACGCGGCGGCAAATCAATGTCGGACAAACTGAGCGCCGAAATTGTGGATGCGTTCAACAATCAGGGCGGCGCTTTCAAACGCAAAGAAGACATGCACCGCATGGCCGAAGCAAACCGCGCTTTTGCGTATTTCCGATTTTAAAACTTAATGTGTAAAAATGAGTAAAACAGACGAAATATTAAAATATACAAGGAACATCGGCATCATGGCGCATATTGACGCCGGCAAAACTACGACTTCCGAGCGCATACTCTACTATACGGGGTTGACGCACAAAATCGGGGAAGTACACGACGGCGCTGCAACGATGGACTGGATGGAACAAGAACAGGAACGGGGGATAACCATAACATCCGCCGCTACTACTACGTTCTGGAATTTAAACGGTGATAAATTCAAGATAAATTTGATTGACACTCCGGGGCATGTCGATTTTACTATCGAAGTAGAACGCTCGCTGCGAGTTCTTGACGGAGCGGTTGCCACTTTCTGTGCTGTTGGCGGCGTAGAACCACAGTCGGAAACAGTCTGGCGACAGGCCGACAAATATAACGTACCGCGCATAGGATACGTTAACAAGATGGACCGTTCGGGAGCAAACTTCTACGAAGTAGTACGACAGGTGAAAGACCTTTTAGGCGCTTCACCATGCCCGATACAGATACCTATCGGCGCTGAAGAACATTTCAAAGGCGTCGTTGACCTCATAAAGATGAAAGCAATATTCTGGCACGACGAAACGATGGGCGCCGAATATAGCGTAGAAGAAATTCCCGCCGACTTGCTCTCCGAAGCACAAGAATGGAGAGAAAAAATGCTCGAAGTAGTAGCCGAATTTGATGACGCGGTGATGGAAAAATTCTTCGACGACCCTTCGAAAATCACCGAAGATGAAATACATGCCGCTATCCGTAAAGGTACGATAGAAATGAAAATCAACCCGATGATTTGCGGCTCATCGTTTAAAAACAAAGGCGTGCAGACAATGCTCGACGCCGTTTGCGCATATCTGCCCTCGCCGCTCGACACTCCCGCAATCGAAGGACACGACATTGACGACCCCGACAAAATTATTCTTCGGCACCCGCAGTCGGACGAGCCTCTGACCGCTCTCGCCTTTAAGATAGCAACAGACCCGTATGTCGGTCGTCTGTGCTTCTTCCGCGTCTATTCGGGCGAAATGAAAGCCGGTTCATACGTACTGAACGTTCGTAGCGGCAAAAAAGAAAGAATTTCGCGACTGTTTCAGATGCACTCCAACAAGCAAAACCCGATGGAAGTAATAGGATGCGGAGATATCGGTGCAGGCGTAGGATTTAAAGATATACGCACAGGAGATACCCTGTCGGCAGAAAACCATCCCGTAGTATTAGAAGCGATGGAGTTCCCCGAACCGGTTATCGGTATCGCGATAGAGCCTAAAACTCAAAAAGATATGGACAAGCTGAGCAACGGCTTGGCTAAATTAGCCGAAGAAGACCCGTCGTTCCGCGTTGAAAGCAACGAAGATACCGGTCAGACCGTCATTCGCGGCATGGGCGAGCTACATCTCGAAATAATCGTTGACCGCCTAAAACGCGAATTTAAGGTAGAATGTAATCAGGGACGTCCGTTAGTATCTTATAAAGAGGCTATTACACAGAAAGTTGACCTTCGCGAAGTTTACAAAAAGCAAACCGGTGGGCGCGGTAAATTTGCCGACATCATCGTCAGCGTCGGTCCGGCAGACCCCGATTTCGACGGACATCTGCAATTTGTGGACGAAGTAAAAGGCGGCAACGTGCCGAAAGAATATATCCCGTCGGTTGAAGCAGGCTTCAAAAAAGCAATGTCGAACGGCGTACTTGCAGGCTATCCTGTTGATAAACTGAAAGTAGTACTTAAAGACGGTTCTTATCACCCTGTGGATTCCGACCAACTCTCGTTTGAGATATGCGCCATTCAAGCATTCAAAAACGCATGTGTTAAGGCAACACCAGTCTTGCAGGAACCTATTATGAAGATCGAAGTAGTAACGCCCGAAGAAAGCATGGGCGACGTGATAGGCGACTTAAACAAGCGTCGCGGTCAGGTCGAAGGCATGGAAGCGGCTCGCACAGGCGCCCGCATAGTAAAGGCAAGAGTTCCTCTGGCAGAGATGTTCGGATACGTTACGGCGCTGCGAACAATCACGTCCGGACGCGCTACTTCATCAATGCAATTCTCACATTTTGAACAACTTTCGCCCTCTATCGCACGTCAGGTGCTGACCGAAGTGCAGGGACGAGTAGATTTAATTAAATAATTAATTATTAAGATAATATGAGTCAGAAAATTAGAATTAAACTCAAATCTTACGATTACTCGCTCGTTGACCGTTCGTCAGAGAAAATCGTCAAGACAGTGAAAGCAACAGGCGCCGCAGTGAGCGGACCAATACCCCTGCCGACACACAAAAGGATATTCACGGTCAACCGCGCCACGTTTGTCAACAAAAAGTCGCGTGAGCAGTTTGAACTATCATCGTATAAACGACTGATAGACATCTACTCTTCGACACCAAAAACAGTTGACGCACTGATGAAACTCGAACTGCCCAGCGGGGTGGAAGTAGAGATAAAAGTATAGTTTTTTAGTTTAAAGTAGTCTTTCTAATTTGAAAAAGTTTATAAAATGACAAAAGCATTTATTTACATAGGAGTTTCTCTCACACTAATTCTGTCTTGCGAGGTTTCACAGGACGGAGAGACACCTTGTGACTGTTGTCCTAAGAGTACATGGGGTACTAATGAGACAAAAGCTTTTGCTAACAGAAAGACTATATTTGTCCTTAAAGATGAACCTGCTGTTGTTAATTACGGTTGTTTTTTGTATTATGGGAAAGCCGGTCGATACGATATCTCACTGGAAAGCAGTAAAATATTTCCGGATGGTGTCTTGTATATCTTTACATTCGAAAGTGAGATACCGGAGTCATTCCGAGTTGCTGGAAAAAACGTTTATGTCAGTGGAAATATTACTGATATTGTATCTTTCAATGAAGCTTTAATGGCTTCGAATGTCCGTTTAGCGCCACAACATTATTTTGAATTAACAAGTATTAAAGATAGAAAAGAATGAAGAAAGCATTGATTATCATATTTTTATGTTTGCTATGTGTTTTGTCTTACGGTCAAAGAACATGTTCTTCCGTAATGAACATTAACGAACTGCAACAAAATGATCCTGTCGGATATCAAAGGGTTATGGCTCTTGA
>JAITHS010000346.1 GCA_031279875.1 Tannerella sp. | reverse complement strand
TTCCCTCCACGCCGCCAGTCAGAAATTACATCTACGCTGTATTTAACGGAATCGGGCGGCTCGAACTATATTACGGTAATGTCAAATATCAACTGGACGGCAAGCAGTAACGCCTCATGGCTGACGGTTATCCCATCGTCGGGCAGCAATAACGGCACGCTCTACGTAACCGCTGCGGCAAACACGGCTAACAACTCCCGCACAGCCACCGTAACGGTCAGCGGAACTAATATCGCGAGTTACCTTACCGTGAGACAGGCTTCGCCTACCGATAATGCCATAGTCGAGGCAGTGTCGGTAACGTATTTCAACAACGTACTGACGGTCAACACCCCGCAAACCGAGCAGGTTAGTCTCTATGCCCTAAGCGGCATGTTGGTGTACCGTGCGAATAAAGATACCGGTAAAGCGACGTTTGACCTTAGCAAACTCCCTGACGGCGTATATATCGTTACGGGCGAAAGCGGATGGAAGAAGAAGATAATTAAGAATTAAAAATTAAGAATTACGTAGGCGCGGAGATATGATTTTTCCGCGCCTACATTCTTTCGCAATGACGAATGCCCTGTTCGTTAACGCCCTCGCAATGACGAATGCCCTGTCCATCATTGTATGCGGCGTAAACAAGTGTCGTCCCATGCGGGACTATTGTAGATATGATTGCTCTAACCGGAGACTAAAGTCACCGGTTAATAAAGTGTCGTCCCTGCGGGACTGCGAGGTACGAAGCAATCCGGAGAAAAACCTGTAAATCCTGCCTCTCCTGCAATCCTGTTGGAATGGCACGCTGGATTGCTTCGTTCCTCGCAATGACGTGGTACTTTCTGCTTTCTGCCTTCTCCAAACCGCTTGCAGGGTTTAAAACCACTGCAAGGGTTCGTGGTACCGTCATCTCAACTCTCAACTCTTCTGCTCGCAATGGCGGACAGTCATTTCGCAGTTTTTGCAATCGAAATCTAATCGCAGACGGATGTTGCGGGTGGTAAGATAGAGCGGCGATTTAACCGCACCAGAATCACAATCAGCATCCGCACAAAGCCCAAAAGAGTAACGCAGACAGTGCTTTGTTGTCATCAAAGGCTCTGAATCGGAACGTCTATTGAGGGAAAGGTCTAAACCCATTTCGGAGTGTCGCGCGATTGAGCGTTGATAAGTCATCCGTCGTGCCGAGAGCAGCAGTTCGACTGCTCGACGTCGCATTTCGCCAATCACGGACGACGGCACAAACAGATTTTCATCATAAGTAATCGTAACCGCTTCGACTTCAAAAGGGGTATTTCCGACTTTCGACAATTGCTTGCGGATATTCTCATCCTGCGGAGTACGTGCAATCTCACTACACAAACCGTGATTGGCAACAGTAACGCTGATGCCCGTTTCATCGGTCATGGAGACGGTAAATCCGTCAATACATCTACCCCACTCTATTGTGATTTTCAGATGTCTTTCGGCCGACATCTTACCCAAAACATCTTCAAACTCTTTATCAAAGTTTCTGAATATCACAGAGCCAATCTCAACGTGCGGCATTTTGTAGGGAAATACCCGAAATGCGGGCAAGGCAGGCCTTGCACCTACCTGATGTGCGGGCAAGGACAACGTTTCCACTCTATTAACCTTTATTCCTTCCGATTCGCCTTGTGAGTTCACAAACGCCAGTCCGTCGTCGTTATGCAGTATCACATTGCTATCGACGGTAAATGAATTTCCTCTTATGCCGGTAACTTTGCCGACAGCCTCGCCGATTGATTTGGGAGTATCGAAAGATGTTATTACATCATTGCGCCCCCGTAGAGACGTTGCATGCAACGTCTCTACATTGCGGCCATGCAAAAAACATGACGTAAAACCGCGATTAAAACTTTTTTCCGGCTGCGGTTCAAAGGTATAGGACGATCTGCCTGCCGACGAACGGCACAATCCCGCATTGGAGGTAATAATCCGGTCAAGGCGCTGACGATACCATGCCGTAATATTTTTAACATACGACACATCTTTCAAACGGCCTTCGATTTTGAATGACCTGACGCCTGCCATGATCAGCGCTTCGAGGTCGGCGGTACGGTTAAGGTCGCGTAACGACAGCAGATGTTTGTTGGAGGCTAAAACACGCCCGTCGTTGTCGGTAAGAGTATAAGGCAGGCGGCAACATTGGGCGCATTCGCCGCGATTGGCGCTACGTCCGGTCATATACTCGCTCAAATAGCATCTGCCGCTGTAACAAACACATAACGCGCCGTGAATAAACACTTCGAGCGCGGCTTGCGGAACATATTCATGTATTGAGCGTATTTCGTTGAGCGTCAGTTCGCGTGCCAGAACAATCTTGTCGAAGCCGCCGTCATGCAGTCGCCGCACATGTTCTTTTGTACGGTTATCCATCTGTGTGCTGGCGTGAAGCGGTATGGGCGGAATATCGCACTCCAACAAGTTGATATCCTGTATTATAAGCGCATCGACGCCGACGTCATACATTTGCCACGCAATATCGACAGCATAAGACCTCTCATCTTCTTTTAAAAGAGTATTAAGAGCGACATAAACCTTTACATTATATATATGTGCATAGTTGCATAGACTGCGGATGTCGTCAACCGTATTACCGGCCGCCGCCCGTGCGCTGAAACGCGGCGCACCGATATAGACCGCATCGGCGCCGTGACGCACTGCTTCTAATCCGCATTCAAGATTTCGGGCAGGCGAAAGCAATTCTATTTGATGCGATTTTTGCATTAACTACAGGCTGCCTAATGTTGTTATGTCTTCGATACGGAATGGCGTTTCCTGATAAACATAGTAGTTGAGCCAGTTGTTAAACAGCAGGTTGGCATGGCCACGCCAGCGTACTACGGGTTGTTTTGTCGGGTCGTTGTCATCATAATAGTTGGCGGGAATATCGATTTTCAATCCTTTCCCCAAATCTCTGACATACTCGTCGTGAAGCGTTACGGGCGAATATTCCGAATGTCCTGTAATAAAAAATTCTCTGCCTCCGCGAGCCATAACCATGTAAACGCCTGCTTGGTCGCTTTCCGACAGCAGTTTAAGAGATGGGACTTTGAGAATATCTTCGCGTCTTATCTCGGTATGACGGCTGTGAGGGACATAAAATTCGTCGTCAAAACCGCGAAAAATCTGTTGATAAGGGTCAAGAACGCGATGAGGAAAGACGCCGAATTTCTTTGCCGTCAAAGCGTATTTCGGTATGCCGTAAAAATGATACAGCCCTGCTTGCGCTGCCCAGCAGATATATAGCGTTGAGGTAACATTTGTACGGCTCCAGTTGAATATTGTTTTTAATTCTTCCCAGTATGTTACATCCTCAAAATCAATCTGCTCCACAGGCGCGCCGGTAACTATCATTCCGTCGTAGCATTGTTTGCCGATGATTTCAAAGTCTTTATAAAACTCCATCAGATGTTCTATCGGCGTATTTTTTGGCTGATGTCCCTTGATTTTCATAAAATCAAGTTCTACCTGCAACGGCGAATTGCTCAGCAATCGTACAAGGTCGGTTTCGGTAGTTATTTTAACGGGCATAAGGTTAAGAACAACTACTTTTAGCGGCCTTATATCCTGTGATGAAGCCCTGAGGTCGTCCATCACAAATATATGTTCTTTCTTCAGCAGCTCTATTGCCGGAAGGTTTTGTTTCAGATTAAGAGGCATGTTTTTAACGCGATACTATTTGCAGCAGATTTCCTTCGGGGTCGGTAAAATTGCGGATACGACCGCCGCCCACAGCGCCGAACTCCGCTCCTTCCCACTTCACTTCATGCTTGTCGAGCGCCTCCACAGCGGCGTCAAAATTATCGACACGTAGCGCCAGATGAGACCATCCGGGAGTGCAAACATTACGCGCCGGACGTGCCGTGTCGTCTTTCGGCATCATCTCGATATATGTGCCGTCAGGCGCTTCGATGATATAAATCGGCTTATCGGTTTGGGTCATAACCTTATAGCCCAGAGTTTCGCAGTACCATTTCGTCAGCCCCGTAACATCGTCGCAGGCAAGAGCGGGATGGTCTATCCCAAGAAAGTAATTCTTCATAATAATTATTGCTTTTGTTGTTTTTGAACCGCAAAGATACGAATTAAAAATTAAAAATTAGTGGTTAGTGGTTAGTGGTACCACGTCATTGCGAGGAACGAAGCAATCCAGCGAGCCTTTTCTTCCGGATTACTTTCTGTATTCCGGATTGCTTCGTTCCTCGCAATGACGAATGCCCTGTTCGTTAACACCCTCGTAATTCGTAATTTTCCCCTAATTCTTATTTTTGGCTATATAATCTTTCCACGAAGAGTAAGACTTTTCAACTTTCGGCTTTCCCGCTTCAAGGAAATGGCAAAAAGCGGCGGCAAGTCCGTCGGTAGCATCTAATTGCGGCAGCATCATATCGGCGCTGATGTGAAGCATACGCT
>JAITHS010000326.1 GCA_031279875.1 Tannerella sp. | reverse complement strand
AAACATCAATCTTTATATATTTCCTTCCACCACGCATCTTGTCCTTTGAGCCACTTGTCAAACCAAGCGAAAATCGTATTATTCCATTGCTGTCGTTTGTCGTAATTCGAGATATGGTGGTCTTCACCTCTAACTTGCACTAACTCAACAGGTTTGCCGAGAATTTTAAGTGCGGTAAACATTTGAATACTTTCGCCGACCGGAACATTCGTGTCCGACGTGCCGTGCAACAGCAACAGTGGAGTATTGATTTTGTCGGCGTTGAAGAGCGGGCTTTGGTTGATGTAGAGGTCATAGTTGTTCCACGGATAACTGTTAGCGCTTGCGGCGCTGCTGTACGCATATCCCCAATAGCCTTCACCCCAGTAACTTGTGATTGAACTGATACCGGCGTGCGAGACGGCGGCGGCGAAAATGTCGGTACGTGTTTGGAGGTACATCGTCATAAAACCACCGTAGGAAGCCCCCATACAGCCTATTTTTGTGGCATCAACAAACGGATGAGCGGAGCAAAATTGTTGCGTACCTTCGATAATGTCTTCTGCCGAGCGTTTGCCCCAAGTATTGACGTGGAGAGCAGAAAATTTCTGTCCGAAACCGATAGCTCCGGCAGGTTGAACCACGTAAACAACGTATCCAAGCGCGGCGTAGGCATGTTTGGGATAGCGGCTCTCGAATACGCGAGTAGTAGGCGTCGTGCCGCCGTAGTAATAAACTATCAGCGGGTATTTCTTTGTAGGGTCGAAATCGGGCGGCAAGAAATAATGTCCTTTGATGAGCGTCGCGTCCGAGTTGGTGAAATCGAAATCGTAAACTTCTCCAAGCCGCATTTCCGCAAGCTGCTCCGCATACGGATCGGCAATGACCGTTTGTTTGCGCGTTTTCAAATTATAAACATACGCACGGGTGGAGCCGGAAATGCTGACGCCGTGATAAGTCATTACAGGAGAGGATTTTGCGATTTGAAAACCGTTTACAACATCTTCTTCCGACGGCAGGCGCGTAAATTTGCCGCTTTTTGGGTCAAGAGTATAGACGGCGGCGCGGTCTTCAACTGTAACTTGCAGATATATAAGGTTGTCGAACTTGCTCCACACCGCGTTATCAATCGAAGGGTCGAACGATTTTGTCAGCGGAGTAATATTTTTTGTTTTCAAATCCATCATAAACGCCTGTGTATCATAACTGTTAGCCGTTTGTCCTTCGGCAATATCAAGTCCTATGCCGTTGAAAGCATCCGGCGCGCCTGTGATAAGCAACGACTTACCGTCGGGCGAGAACGACGCCCGCGACGCCCATTTCTCATCTTCCCAAAGCGTATCAATCTGCATTGTGTTGATATTCAGAAGATAAAGCGAGCCTTTGCGGAAAGGGCGCTCTGTGATTACTTCTTCGGATGTGGCCACAAGTATTTGCGAGCCGTCTTTCGATATATCGTTGATGTAGGTCGTATGCGAGCCGAAAGTCAGTTGTCGTGTCATACCTGTCTGCAAATCAAAGCGATAGATAAACGAAATTGGCGATTTGCCGCCCTGACGGTTCGTTAGTGTCTCCATGCGGAAAAGGTTTTGTTGGCTCTGACTGCCGCTTTCGCTGTTTTTTGAATAGAACAGCGCTTTCTCGTCGGGCGAAATTGCAAACCTCTCGTCGGGAACATCTCTCGCAAAGACCTGTTCTTCAAGCGTTTCGGGCGACATGGTTATGATGTCCGACCTGTTGCCTTCTTTGCGTGTAAACCACATCAAATCTGACGTCGGCATCCATGATCGCCCGCCCGAAAGCGTTACGCGGCGACCGGTCGCAACAGTGTATAATTCGTAAGAGTATGTCGTATTGGCGCCGTAAGTATCATAATATGAGATAATAACATAATTTCCCGACGGCGAAAGCGAAGTGCCTCCAACGCGCTTGCCGTTGATAACATCGTCGAGAACCATGCGACGTTTTTCGGCAACTGCTACCTGCGCTTTTGCGCCCTCTTTGGGGTTGTCTATTTCAGCTTTCAGAGCAGCATTCTTGCCAGTCGAAAGATGTAACAGTTTGATAACCACGCGACAAGTCTGCGGATAAGGGCTGATGTCGGCCGAAACGCTTTTGGCTTTTTCAATCGAATCTTCGGCAGTCGTTTTTGTTGCCACCGACTTTCCGTTGACAAAAATTTCAAGCAAATCCGGCGAAGTAATCTTGATTTTAGCCTTACCATATTCCGTTGCTTCGACTGCAAACGTAAACATTTGAATATAAGCGCTATCATCCGACGAAAGCATGAAAAATCCAGCAGTATCAGCCTCATAGCGAGCCGTAAACCGCTCATGCGAAGGAATAGCAACCTTCAATTTCAGTAGCGTCTCGTCGGCAAATTTTTTTCCGTTGCGGTCGGTCGAATCCGTTTCTATCGGACGTGTAATTTTCAATGGCGACGCAGCAAAGATTTCATGCAGCCTGTCGCTCTGTGCGCTTGCACTTAAACTGATGATTATCAGTATCAAAAATAAGTAAATTTTCATTGTTTATATTATCTAAATGTTGTTTTTTTTTCGTAAAGTTGCTTCGGCAAGGAAAGACGGTACCCCGTCATTGCGAGGGACGAAGCAATCCAGCGTGCCTTTTCCTTCCGGATTACTTCCTGTATTCTGGATTGCTTCGTACCTCGCAATGACGAATGCCATGTCTGTCATTGCGAGGTACGAAGCGGCTTTATAGACCGCTAACTGTTGTTTTTCCGGCTTGCGTGCGGGCGCGAGCGGAGGGGTCGTACATCGCTTCGCAGAGTATGGCGGGGAGTATAAATTCTCCTTTCCATGAGGCCTGTAAGCGTACTTTGATTTCCTTGATAGTACCGACGGGCAAGTCGAAATATGTCATCACACGGTCGTCGCGAATGTCGGTGTATGCGGTTTTCGTACGGGCATCGGCGGCTGTTGTTGTACTGTTGCCGTTTGCAATAAGCCGCTCGTTGAATACTTCCCAACCCGACGGTATGATGTGGGTCAAAGCAACATCTGTGTAAGAATTGACGCCGCTGACATTGTGAATTTTTATAACGGCGTAGAAATCAGAGCCTTGCGATATATTAGTTGGGTCAATTTTTTGTCCCGACATGTCGGTATAAGATACATCTAAACGCAAGTTTTCGTGGATTTCGCCGAGAGTATCGATTTTCGGACGCGATTTCGATGTAACGCTGACGTACATCAACCCTGCGGAACCGTTAGTAACGGCGATTTTGCCTTTGAGAGCGCTTCCGTTTTGAGCGCCGTCGGCAACGGTTTTCTGATAAACGACTTTTGTACTTGCAACCTTATCCTGTGCTTTGCCGTTGAGTAACCAGTCAAAATCAAATTTGCCCGACATCTTCGACGACAACTGCCCCATCGCAAGCATCGCATAAGCCGTTGATTGTGTGGAGAAATAACGTTCTTCCGACAGTTTTTTCGATACTCTCTGTGCAAGGCGGAAAGCATCTTCCGTTTTTCCCATCAAGACCATTGTTTCGAGCATCATAGCCTCGTCGCGTATTGCCGAGCCATACGTCGGATTATTAGCGGCATATTCTTCGACAGTAGTGGAAGCGTTGAATATCAGTTTGTTGGCAGCATCGTGTTTGCCGCATAGCGAATAAGCGGCTGCAAGGCGCCAGCGTGCTTGCAGGGTCAGGTCTTTTGATTCTTTCAGCCTGTTCATAGCGCCTTGTTCGGGAGCGCCTGCCAAAGCGAGCGAATACAGGCGGTATGCTTGAAGATAGTCGTCCTGATGTAAAACATATCGTGATGCGGTATTAGCACTTTGCCGCCAATTTCGTGCCATACTTTGCTGATAATTAATCCATTTCTTAAATACCGACGAGCTGACGCCATAGCCTTTTTCACGGGCAAAAGTGAGAAAAGTGCCGGCGTATGATGTTACCCAGTCGCCGGCATATCCGTTACCTGTCCAGTAAACAAAACCGCCGTTGAGTAATTGCCTGCCGTACAGACTGTTAATAGCCTCTGTGATGCTTTTTTTCATCTTTGCTGTTTCATCCTGCGTCAAGTCTTTGAGGTCAGACAAAAACAGTAGCGGCATAGCGCAGGATGTAAGTTGTTCGGTGCAGAAATGATTGTAGTCGGCGAGGAAATCAAGGCGACGGTTGAGGTCAACGGTCGGTATGCGGGACGCCTCAAAAACTACTTTATTACCGTCGAAAGTGCCGTCAAGCGTGTAATCAAACTCCGTCGCCTGACCTTTTTCGAGTATTTTATTTTCAAATTTTATTACCGGAGGATTGGGGTTGCGGACGTCGATTTCGACTGTTTCTTTGGAAGTAAAACTACCGCTTGAAGCCGTTATGACGACTTTTTCGACGCCTGTCTCAAAACCTGTTTCGATTGGGAAAAAGATGGTTTTGTCGCCTATTTCGTCGAAACGAACCGATTGTGATGATTTTGTGCATTTCAACTTGCCGGTAGTTTCTATTTTCACTGTTACGTCTTTAACATTGGCTTCCATAGCAAAGATATTGACCGGCAAAGCAATTTTTTCGCCGCAACTGATAACGCGGGGTAACGACGAGAGGAGCATCAGCGGCGAGCGCACAGTAACGGTTTTGTCGGCCGAGCCGTAAGCGCCGTCTTGCCCTCCGACAACCATAACACGAACCGAACCGACGTATGACGGCAGTTTGAGGCGGTGTGTATGTGTTTCGTTCTTGCCGATAGCGACGGGTGCGGAGTATATTACGACAGGTTTGAAACGGTTAGCCCGCTGCTTTGAAGGGTCGATGGTTTGGTCGCCTCCGATGCCGAACAGTTGTCCGTAACGTCCTGTGTATGCGCTCATTACATCGTCAAACATATCGAAAGTGCGGATGCCGAGCGCTTCGCGGGCGTAGAACTCATTCCAAGGGTCGGGGGTGCGGAAATTGGTTATGTCAAGCAAACCGTCATCGACGATAGCGAGTGTGTAGGTCATCGGTTTGCCGCTCTTTTCGCTTACTTTTATCTCGAAATCCGTTTCTGGACGCAACACGTCGGCAACGCTTATTTCAGGGGTTAGTTTTGATTCTTTATTGCTTACTAATAAAGGAATTACGCCGTATAGACGGATTGGGAGTTCGTTGGATGAAGACATGTAACTCCCGCCCGATACGGGTTGAAGGAGCGATACATGAACATAAACGTTAGGCGACATTTCGGGCGTAATGCGAACAGTATGTTTGGTATCGGAATTTTCGCCCATCGTAACCCAAGTTCTGCTAAGCACTTCCGTACCGTTTTCGATTGCCACCAGCGCACGTGCTCCGGCAGTAGCCTGCGGAATAGTTATAACAGCCTCATCTCCAACGTTATAAGATTCTTTGTCGAGGGTAAAAGTCAGCATCTTGATACCTGTCGGGTCGTTTTTGGCAGAGCGACCTCTCCATGAAGGCCAGTCCACAAGTACTGCTCCGCCCGTAGCATGGCCGCTTTCCGTGTCTTTAACATACACGAAATAGCGCCCCCATTCGGGGTGGTTGATGCGAAACTTAATTTGTCCCTTACCATTGACGGTTTTTATATTTCCTTGAAAAACAGGCTTGTAACTGCTATTATTGACGTAAGAATCGAAAACTTCATTGCCGCTTTCCCACCACCAACTCCAACCTATGCGATATATCTTGTATTCCAGCGAGTTACGGTTAACGGGCTTACCTTCGGGAGTAAGTGTTACGATGTCGAAAAGATGATTTTCGTCGGTCATCAGATAATGTTCTTTCGGGTTGGTATTAAAACGGATTCCAACGTATGAATTAAACGGCGAGAGCGATACGGTTCGGGTAAAGATACTTGCGTCGCCACCCGGCTCAAAAACGCGACATGTAAATGCCGCTTGCAGCATTCCGGGCGCTGTTTCGGATTTTGGTACCGGTAAGTTGAAATTGACATCTCCCTTGCTGTCTAATTTGCCGTCAAAAACCTCTTTAACGCTTGATTCAAAGCGTGTTGCGGGATTGTTAAACAAGTATTCGTCATAGCCTTTAAAACGGGTATTAACTTTTGTCAGCGACATCTCGACTTTGGCATTAAGGTCATGAGCCGTAACGCCTGTAAGCCATTGAGAATGAAGCTTTAACTGTTCGTTGTTTTTCGATGAATAGAGGATATCGGGCATTGAGAGGTTGATTTTCAGTCGGTTAGGTTTGATCGCTTCAATCGGTAGCGCTTTATGAAAAGTAGCACCGCCGATTTTTATATACGAGTGCCACGTTCCCGTAGGGTCGTCGGGCTTTGTCGGAATGTCAAAAGAGTAGAATCCGTTAAGCCCCGAAGTCGAAATTTGTTTGTTGTAAAACTGTCCTTCGGGCGTAAATAATTCAAGAGTAACAGGATGATTATCAGGTATTTGTTTTGTTCTGTCTTCGAGAATAAAGGCTAAATGAAGCGAATCTCCCGGTCGCCAAACTCCGCGCTCGCCATAGATAAAACCTTTCAGTCCTTTTTTCAACTCCACGCCACCGACGTCAAAACGGCTGAGCATGTTTGCTTCGCCGTCGGCCATTCTTAAATATGCTTTCTGACTGCCGTCTTCGGCAACTAAAATAAACGGTTTTGTTGTGAGATTGAGCATTAAAAAGCCGTTCTCATCCGTTGTGCCGTTTCCAATGGGCTGTAATTGAGCGTTATATGCCGTTATGCGTGCGCCGGAAACGCTTTTTGCCGTCAACAGATTGGTAACAGCCGCCCATACTTTGTTGGTAGAGTTTGTTTTGGCAAGCAAACCGAGATTTGAAGCGTAAACATTGATTGCCGCAACTATATTTGAAGCATTCGTGTAATATGCCGAATGACACGGATTGTCCCTTTGTTTGTAGTCATACGCGCCCCAATCGGATGTAATATCGTAATCATCAGAGTAATAGCCGTCGGGATTATTCCAGTATTGTTCATCAATGTCGTTAAAAAATTCATTTTCGGCATCCGAATTTATTATATCAACCGCGTCTTCGGGTTTATTGCGTTCGTTATAATTTGTTTCGCACTCGTAAACAGCATATTTACGCCTGAAAGACAGCACAATACGGTAAATGGCGCCGGGTTGTTGCCGCACTAATCCCGACAGGTCAAGCGAATAAGTTTGCCACTTGCGGATATCTTTTGTCGGATCGGTATCAAGACGCAGTGTTTTTTTTGCGACTAACCGCCCCGCACGTCGCAAACGATACATATTATGGTCGTCGGTACGAAGGGTATATTCCTGCAATAGAGGCAAAATATTATTTTCAAAGATGCGTATAACTTTCACATCCACAGCCTTTAATGCGGCGGCGCGAAACGGCAGAGTAACATTTTGAGAATGAGGGAAAATAAAACCCGACGGCAAAATTTCAACTTTCGGCTTCAAATCTTTGAACTCTACGATAAAATCTTCCGTTTTGCCGAGCGTTTCTCCACGTTTGTTTTTAAGTGCCTGAGAAACAGAGATTTCGATAGTTTTCATCTGCTCTTTTTGCGTGAAATAAACTGTTACGGTATTGTCTTTCGCCTTAACGGTATAGTCCGAAATATTATTCGGAGTAATCATACTTTTCAGGTTCTGATTTGTAGCAACCGTATCCGAAAACGTCATCAGCAGACTAAAATCCTGATTGTCAATCATATTATAATCAACAAGCATAAATTTTTCACGTGCAGGGATTTTAACCGAATAATTTTCTTTGATGCTACTGCCTGCCGAAGCAGCATCGAAGGCAAGGATAAGTTGTTCGTTTTCAGCGCCTCTAACTATATTTTTAAAGACGTATGTGAAATTTTTCGACATCGCTTCTCCTTCAATCTCCGGCGTCTGTTTTGCGCCTTTCAACGTGGCTGTCAGCATTTTAAGCGCATTTTCTTTCGATACCGGTTCGCTGAAAGCAATATCAGCCGTTGCCGTAACGGTGTTATCATCCGGAATACTAATCGGTTGAACGGTTACTCCAAAAGATAGTTCTTCGATCCGAAAACCGAAAACGAACGTTGAAAATTTTTTATCTACTTTCAATGTTTTGCCTAATGCAAAAGTAGCCTGATAGTCGATATTCGTCTTCAACTGCCCCTCGTCGGGCGTGAACTCAAAAGTGTTGTTGCCGGTGAAATGCACCACGCCTTTAAGCGCCGGTTTGAAACTGAAAAGGTTGTTTTTCAGCGCTTTATCAACCGTTGCAGCATCCGGCGTTTGAGCCAGCACAACGGTAATAGAAGATGATTTCGACAGTACGCCGCCGGAACAGGCGGAAATATAAGGTGCAAACTCCGACGACGGTACAACTTCGCGTCCCTGCCTGCACGACAACGCTAATAGGATGAATATCAGACAAATAATTGTTGTATTTTTGTATTTCATAATCGTTTATGTTAGAAAAATTTAATGCGGCAAAGGTACGAAACAATTGAGAAATTTCCAAATTCTAATACATCATTCCAAATAGCCACAGTGGTATCTTATTTTTATGTCCGATTTCAATGTCATCGGCTAC
>JAITHS010000296.1 GCA_031279875.1 Tannerella sp. | reverse complement strand
AAGAAATAAGCCCCATCAAGATCAAGGCACATACCGTTTCTGAAATCTGCTGTTGTAGCCATAAAATTTTAATTTTTATATAGTTTTCGGGGTGCAAAGGTAGTATTTTTTGCTGTATTTTCAGCAAAAATGTTTAAAAATTTTTCGGATGCCTTTTTGAGGTTCCCTGATATTGTTTAATTCTTTGAAAACGAATACGGCGCATCCGATTGGCTTGTTCCGCGCGTGATGTTTGGCGTTGGAGACATGTCAAATTCGATTAAACCGCCGCTGTTCAAAATGGTGTGCGTGAGATAGTTGCGACTTGATGTTGCTCCGTTAACTTTCATTGATTTGATATAGAAATTGTCGCGACTGTTATTTGGAGCTTTGAGCGTCAGCGTCTTACCGTTTTCGAGGTTTACGGTTACTTGGCGAAACAGCGGCGTACCAAGCACATACTGGTCGGTAGCGGGGCAGACGGGATAGAAGCCGAGCGCAGAAAAGACGTACCACGCCGACGTTTGACCGTTGTCTTCATCGCCGCAGTAGCCGTCGGGATTGGCGTTATAGAGTTTATCCATCACCTCGCGAACGTGTAACTGCGCTTTCCACGGCTCTCCGCCATAGTTGTAGAGATAGATAACGTGCTGAATAGGCTGATTACCATGCGCATAGTTGCCCATGTTAACGATTTGCATCTCACGGATTTCGTGTATAACGCTACGATAGTAACTTTCATCGAACAACGGTGGGACGTTGAAAATCGAATCAAGCATAGCATTAAACTGTTTATTGCCGCCCATCAGCGAGGCTAATCCGGCGGGGTCGTGGAAAACAGACCACGTATAGTGCCAACTGTTGCCTTCGGTAAAGGCGTCGCCCCATTTCAGAGGGTTGAAAGGCGACTGAAAAGCGCCGTCTTCGTTACGGCCTCGCATCAGATTATGCTCTTTATCAAACACATTCTTATAGTTCATCGCTCTTTGGGCGTAAATATCAATCTCGCTTGCGGGTTTGCCCAGAGCCTTGCCCAGAGTGTAGATACACCAGTCGTCGTAGGCGTATTCGAGTGTACGTGCTGCATTTTCGTTGATTTTAACGTCGTAAGGCACATATCCGAGACGGTTGTAATAGTCCCAGCCGAGCCGTCCTACCGACCCGATACGCGGATGAACGGCATTAGCGCCATGCTTGACGGCTTCCCACAATGCCTCAACATCGTATCCCCTGATACCCTTGATGTAAGCGTCGGCAACGACTGAGGCCGAGTTGTTACCTATCATGCAGCCGCGATGACCCGGACTTGCCCATTCGGGCAGAAAACCGCTCTCCTTCCACGCATTGGCAAGACCTTCCTGCATTTTTGCGCTCATCGAAGGATATATCAGATTGAGAAACGGAAATAACGACCGAAACGTGTCCCAGAAACCGGTGTCGGTAAACATGTGCCCGGGCAATACTTTGCCGTTGTAAGGGCTGTAATGAACTACTCCGCCCTGTGCGTTGATTTCAGAGAAACTGCGCGGGAAAAGCACCGACCGGTACAGACATGAATAGAACGTTCTCAAACGGTCTATGTCGTTGTCTTCAACTTTAATGCGACCTAACACCTCGTTCCATCGTTGTTTACCTTTTGTTTTAACTGTTTCAAAATCATCTTTTCCAAGTTCTTTGAGATTTATTTCCGCCTGTTCGGGGCTGATAAACGATGATGCGATGCGGGCATGAACCGTCTCGCCGCGACGGGTTTTGAAACCTATTATTGCGCCGGCATGATTTCCGGTTGATTCCTTGTTGCCTTGTTTCTTTGTTTCTTCGTCCAACTCTTCTTTCTGTCCGGCGACATAAGTTTCAAACGGCTTATCAAACACAATCACAAAATAGTTCTTGAAGTTTTCAGGCACGCCGCCGGAATTTTTTGTCGTATAGCCGACGATTTTGTTTTCGGAAGGGATGATTTTAACCGAAGAGCCTCTGTTGAAAGCGTCTATAACTACGTATGAATCATCGCTTTGAGGGAATGTAAAGCGAAAAATCACGGCGCGTTCTGTCGGCGCCATTTCAGTAACTACGTCATGGTCGGCAAGATAGACTTTGTAGTAGTAAGGTGTAGCCGTTTCAGCCTTGTGCGAAAACCAGCTTGCACGTTTGTCTTGGTCAAAGACCGCTTTTCCCGTAACCGGCATGACGGCAAATTGCCCGTAATCGTTGATCCACGGGCTGGGCTGATGTGTCTGTTTGAAGCCGCGAAGCTTGTCGGCGTCGTAGGTATAGCCCCACCCGTCGCCCATCGTGCCTGTTTGAGGCGTCCAAAAGTTCATCCCCCATGGCATAGCAATAGCAGGATAGGTGTTGCCGGTTGATAATGAATGTTTTGACATAGTGCCAACCAACGGGTTAACATAGTCCACGGGAGAAAATCCTCCATCTGCCACAGCATAAAAAGCGCTCAACAGCAATAAGTTAATAAATTTTATTTTCATAAAGCAAAAAATGATATTTATATTATAACGTAAATATATAGCAAAATATTGTTTTTTATCCCAAAATGATTAGTCGCAGGCCTCGAAAAAAACAATTTTGCGGAAATTATTCGTAACTTTGCGGCAAAAATATGGACATTAAGGAGATTTTAACAGAGCAACACCCGTTGGAGCCGTTTTTGCCGGATGGGGCACGGTTGCTGATGCTGGGCAGTTTTCCGCCGCAAAGGAAGCGGTGGTCTATGGAGTTCTACTATCCTAACCTCAATAACGACTTTTGGCGTATCATGGGGATGATTTTCTATGGCAATAAGGCACGCTTTCTGACATCTTCGGGACGGGCTTTCTGTCGTGAAACTATCGTTGATTTCCTGACAGCCAAACAAATTGCTCTCTATGACACTGCCACACAGATACGACGCCTCAACGACAACGCTTCCGACAAGTATCTCGAAGTTGTAGAACCAACTGATATTAAGGCACTACTGCGTTGCATTCCCGATTGCCGTGCGATAGCCTCGACAGGTCAAAAAGCAACCGACATCATTGCAGAGCAGTTTGGTATTGCTTCGCCTCTGCCTATCGGCGAACATACGGAGATAGTGCATGAGGGGCGAAGGTTGGAAATTTGGCGTATGCCGTCATCGTCGCGGGCATATCCTTTGAAGTTGGAACGCAAGGCAGAGATATATGGAAGAATGTTCCGAAAAGTTGATTTCTTTATATAGGGGACCTATAGCCTATTACATAAAATGAAAATGACGGTACCACGTCGTTACGAGGGCGTTGACGCACAGGGCATTCACTAATATCCGATAATTTTTAATTCGTAATTTTTAATTCGTAATTTTCGATAATGTTTACAGTGTCCTCTCCGATTCGACGGTATAGACGAAACTGTCGGCGCGATAGTAACCGACGTTCCATTCTATCGGGCGATTGCCGGGGTCGAAAACAAAGCGTTTGCGTTTAAGAACAGGGTCGCCGGGTTTTACTTCCAACTTATCAGACAAGAGTTTGTCGGCTGCTTTGGCGCTGATTTCCTCTTTCGACAAAAGGGCTACGGTGTTATAGTCTTTTTCGAGTATCTCATAGAGCGGACGCGAAAAATCTTCGTTGCCGGTCAAACCGACGCGAGGGTTGAAATAAGAAATAAAATAGACGAACGGACGGTC